>DATGVQ010000104.1:0-2735 GCA_035300145.1 Acidiferrobacterales bacterium
AGCACCGCGGTGGAGGCGAGAAAGGTAGCCGCCATAGTCGAATTGCGCAGCGTCTGTATCGCCAAGATATCCTTGCTGCTATTGGCCATAATGCCTTCTACCCAGGCGGTGCGTACAATATTATTAACCGCCTGGATAGTGTAGGTCGGATTACGCCGTACTTGCCGTTTTAAATAATAATGATAAGCGCCGAGCAAGAATACGCTAACGCCGAAACTCACTAAATCGTTGCCGAATTGTATCATCTATAATATCAAAGAAGAACGTTTTTACCGGTAAAATCCTATGGAACGCAAAGAGTAATCAACTCCGCCGGTAATCTCAAGAATTAAACGGCTGGATCCAGAGTGCCTGTTAACTCTTTTAATACCGCTCTTTGGACTATGGATTCTTTGATCCAATCACGCTATTGTTAAGAAAATGTTTTGATCGCTTATCAAGCGATCCTTAATGACAACCTTTTTGGTACCGCCCTATGTCTATTAACACTGCTGTTAAACGTTGGGTCGAAGAAATGACCGCCCTTTGCCAACCCGATAAAGTGGTGTGGTGCGACGGCTCGGACGCGGAGCGCGAGCGCCTGACCCAACAGGCGGTGCAGCGCGGCGAACTACTACCTCTCAACCAGAAAAAACTCCCCGGCTGTTACTTGCACCGGAGCCACCCTTCCGATGTCGCGCGCACGGAGCACTTGACTTTCATTTGCAGTGAAAAGCAAGAGGATGCCGGGCCGACCAACAACTGGATGGCACCCACGGATGCGCGCGATAAGCTCACGAAGCTATTCCGCGGCGCGATGCGCGGCCGCACCCTGTACGTAGTGCCGTTCCTGATGGGACCGGCAGGCTCACGTTTTTCCAAAGTGGGCGTCGAAATCACCGACAGCATTTACGTTGTGCTCAATATGCGGATCATGACCCGCATGGGGCAAGTGGCCTTGGAGCATCTCGCCGATTCCGACGACTTTACCCGCTGCCTGCATTCGCTCGGCGACCTGTCCCCCGAGCGCCGTTTTATCTGCCACTTCCCGGAAGACAACACCGTGTGGAGCATCGGCTCCGGATATGGCGGCAATGCACTGCTCGGCAAAAAGTGCCTGGCGTTGCGCCTGGCGAGCGTCCTGGGACGCAAGGAGGGCTGGCTTGCCGAGCATATGTTGATACTCGGTGTGCAAAATCCGAAAGGAGAAATACACTACATTACCGGCGCCTTCCCCAGCGCCTGCGGCAAGACTAACCTGGCGATGCTGGTGCCGCCCGCAGCCTACAAAGGCTGGAAGACCTGGTGTATCGGTGAAGATATCGCCTGGTTGCGCATCGGCGCCGACGGCCGCTTGTGGGCGATCAATCCCGAGGCGGGCTTCTTCGGCGTGGTCCCCGGCAGCAGTTCCAAGACCAACGCGAACGCCATGGCGACGATCAGCCGCAATACGATTTATACCAATGTCGCGCTGCGTCCTGATAATACCGTCTGGTGGGAAGGCCATGATGACCCGCCGCCGGCGCACGGTATGCTCGATTGGCAGGGACGGCCCTGGTCTCCCGACTCGGGAGAAAAGGCGGCGCATCCCAATAGCCGCTTTACCGCGCCCGCCACTCAGTGCCCGGTGATCTCCCCGGAATGGGAGAATCCAAACGGCGTACCGATCAGCGCGATTTTGTTCGGCGCCCGCCGGGCGCGGGTCGTGCCGCTCGTGTTTGAATCGCGCGACTGGCGACACGGCACGTTCCTTGGCGCCACGCTCACTTCAGAAACCACCGCGGCGGCGAGCGGCAAGGTCGGCGTGGTGCGCAATGACTCCATGGCGATGCAGCCGTTCTGCGGCTACAACATGGCCGATTACTGGGGGCACTGGCTCGACATCGGGCGCAAATTATCGCAGCCACCCAAGATTTTTCGCGTTAATTGGTTCCGGGCCGATGGCCACGGCAAATTCCTGTGGCCCGGTTTCGGCGACAATCTGCGCGTGCTCGAATGGATACTCAAACGCTGCGCCGGGCGCGGTGAGGCGCAAGAAACGCCGATCGGCTACGTTCCAACCCTCAATGCCATCAACCGGGCCGGGGTTAATCTGTCAGACTCGATCATGGCGCAACTCCTGCGGGTGGATCAGAACGAATGGGCCGAAGCGGCGGACGACCAACACGAATATCTCGCGAAGTTCGGCGACCGCTTGCCGAAAGACCTCTGGGATGAACATGAAACACTCAAAGCGCAGTTGCGCACAAACACAAAAGTGAAAATCAGCGGTTCCGCGTAATATGTAATCTTTAAAGAATCGAAATCAGACAACCCTACCCGCGCCCGCGGTCACCATGATTTGAAGCTACCGTAAAAATAGTCCCTAAATAATCGCTGTTCGGGTGTCTTACAGTAGTTGCTAGTCTTTACTGTAATCACGCCGTGGTGAGCTCCCTCACGCTTTCCTTTGGCGTGGCCAGGGCATAGGTATCTACACCATTCATCAACCCAATGATTCTAAAGGAACCGCCCCATCGCACCGCAACACCCAACTGTCATTCCCGCGCAAGCGGGAATCCAGATACCCCGCGTCAATACTGGATTCCCGCTTCGCGGGAACGACAATCTATCAGACAAGCGTGCGCCGGCCCTCAGTATGCGCGACGGGACTTCCAAGTCTCCCTCGCGCCCTCGGTCTCGGCGCAACCTTGCGGTGTCAGGCTCCGCCTGCACCGCCCTCGGCCGCCCTGCGGTCGAGCCATACACCGGCTCGC
>DATGVQ010000105.1:0-16318 GCA_035300145.1 Acidiferrobacterales bacterium
GTGGGGAGAGCCGGCTTCCGGCAAAACGCATTTATTGCAATCCACTTGTCGCCTGGCGGATGAACGCGGCGAGATGTGCGCCTATATTCCGTTAAATCTTGCCGCGGAATTTTCCACCGGCATACTGGAGGAGATGGAGCAACGCCGGCTCGTTTGCGTGGATGACATCCATTGCATCGCCGGCAATCAACAATGGGAAGCGGCCTTATTCAGTTTTTACGAGCGTCTGCGCGCGGCAGGTGGTATTCTTATTGTTACCGGCAATGCCAATCCGATGCATTTAGGCTTACGCATGCCGGAACTGACAACGCGCCTGGGTTCCGGCGTGGTCTATCATCTGCAGCCTTTGAGCGATGCCGATAAGCTGGTGATATTGCGCCGGCGCGCGCAAAGCCGTGGATTGCAGATGCCGGAAGAGGTCGCGCGTTATGTGCTGCACCGTTACCCGCGCGACTTGCAGGCCTTGTTTCGCCTTTTGGATCGCCTCGATCGCGCCTCGCTGGCCGAGCAGCGCCGGCTCACCATCCCTTTTATCCGCAGCTTAGAGTAATCGGGTAAAGAAAAGAAAATAATCCTCAACCCATGAAAACGCCGCCGTTTATTGTCTCGAGTCGCGCCGCGTCGGCAGGATGACTAGAAGTCGCTCCAAGCGGTACTTGGAATGGATCTCTGCCGCGTTTTGCCGTCAAGTGAAAGTGTGCCCAGGCAAAGGCTGGTCCCAGGGTGTGCGCAGCGAACGCGTCGCAGAGGAACTCAGTGAGCCAAGACCGCCAAGATCTTTTCCAACCCTCAAGATACAACCGAAATGACTGCGGAGTCAGCCGTCGTGTTTCCTCGCGCCGCACCTCGTTGTGCACCAGCGTTTGTGCATCCGACCACAGCGCAACGAACGCCTTCTGCAATGGCTCGATCTTGGGGCTTAAATTTGGCGGTCGTTTTTTCAGAGCAGCCGGCTAAAAATACAGTTTCGGCACCAGAACCCTCAAAAAGTCCTTGACTCTGGACCTACCTCCAAGGTCTATCCTTGTATGACAATCTGCGTTAGCGCAGCGTCTATGAATGCCAATAGTTGAGACTGATCAGACCCGGGGATATGCGATTCCTAAACAGTCGACAAGGAGTCGAGAGCCGGTTATGAGCACGCCGTGTGGTTAGCGCATAGCGCGCTGGCAGTCAACGTTTTTAATTTAATGAGTACAAGGAATATGCGATGAACACAGTGACATTCAAAATCGAAGGCATGCATTGTGACGGCTGTGCCGCGATCATTCAATCCCTTTTAGAACGCCAGGCAGGCACCAAACAGGCTGCGGCATCGTTTAAAGACGCAGAGGCGCGGATTCTCTATGACCCTCAGGCCGTCAGTGAAGAACAATTGGTTGCTGTTATTGAGCGAGGCGGCTACCGCGTTGCGAGTCGCAACCATGACTGAAGCCTTGCATTGGATAGCCCTCCCGATCGGCCTCTGGTCCATCTGGTTCGGTTTGTTTCGCCAGCTTAAACGGCATGAGGCCTTCTACAAAATGAGGTATGGCCATGAACACGACAACCACTGCTGAATCCGCTTCCCATTATTGGAGCGAAGAACCTGCAAACCGGCCCGATCGAGCACGAATCCGCGCGCGAATCGGCGGGCTACATTGTTCACTGTGTACTGGTACCATCGAAAAAGTACTCGGCAAGCAACCCGGTGTCGATAAGGTTGCAGTGAGCCTCACCCATGAGCAGGCGCTGATCGAATACGACCCACATATCGCGCGTCCAGAGGAACTGCTGCAGACGCTCAAGGACATCGGCTATACGATCTCCGATCCACGTAAAATGCGGCCGTTCGAAGAAGAGGAAGCGGCGCTGGTGCATGAGGGTAGGCGCTTTTTCGCAGCGGTGGCCTGTAGCCTCGTCGCAATCGCTTTGGTAGCCAACCCAAACGGGTTCTGGTCTGCCCTGTTGTCGCTTGTCATCTTTGCCAGCTTGGTTCTTTTCATCTTTGTAGTGCTAAGAAATCGCGGGCTTGGCATCGCCTTAGGAAGTGCAGTGGGCTTGAGTGTGCTGGGCTTGGCATTGCATTTCTCTAAAGGCCAAGGCTGGCTGCAGGAAGCGACGCCGTGGATTACCGGGGCTTTAGCCTTCTTCATGGTGTTCGGTGTTGGCAACCACATTTTCGTCATGGCAGTCCAGGCGCTCAAGCGCGGCATCCTCAATCAACACGTACTGCTCGAAATTGGTGCTTTTGCCGGCATAGTCGGCGGGTTGATCGGTATGATCTGGCGTCCTGAAGGTTATCCGACGGCGCCGTTCTTTGCGGTCTCGGTGATGGTGACCACTTATCACATTTTTTCGGAGTGGCTGTCGCTGATCGTCAAGACGCGCAGCTCACAAGCGGTCAAGAAGCTGCTCGACCTGCAGCCTAATACGGCGCGGGTGGTGCGCGACAACCGCGAGCAAGACATTCCGGTCGAGCAGGTGCGGCTGGGAGACCAGATACGCATTCGGCCGGGAGAGCGCATTCCAGTCGACGGTGAAGTGGCGAGTGGCCATTCGGCCGTCGACGAGTCGCTTATTACTGGAGAACCGATGCCGGTGGAAAAAACCGCAGGCAGCAAGGTGGTCGGCGGTTCGATCAATAGCACGGGAACTCTGCTGGTACGGGCTACCGCGATCGGCGAAGAGAGCTTCCTGCAGCAAGTGATCCGCCACGTCGAAGATGCGCGTGCGCTCAAACCCGGGCTCCTGCACCTGGTGGATAGGGTGCTTACGGTTTACACGCCTATCGTGCTCGTGGTCGCCTTGATTGCCGTTGTCGGCTGGCTGCTCGGTTCTTTCCTGATCACCGGACACGTAGACCTTCAACGCGCGGTGTTCGCGGGATTGAGCGTCCTCGTCATGGGCTATCCCTGCGCAGTGGGTATCTCTGCCCCGCTTTCCATCGTGCGGGGCGCCAGCGAAGCCGCAGAGCTCGGCATCCTGATGCGCACCGGAGAGGCGTTCCAGGGTTATCGTCTGGTGACGCATGTCGTGCTCGATAAAACTGGTACCTTGACCCAAGGCCGTCCGCTGGTGCGGGAAGTGGTTCCGGTGGAATCGAGCGAGGAAGAGTTGCTTGCGATCGCGGCCGCGGCTGAAATCTCATCGGAGCATCCGCTGGCGCAAGCGATTGTGAGTGCTGCGTTCGAGCGCAACATCACGCCGCTGAAGGTCGACAGCTTCATGTCGGTCCCGGGGCGCGGTGTATCCGCCACCATTGACGGGGCCAAAGTGCTAGTCGGCAGTCCCGATTTTCTGGAAGACGAAGGTATCCAGCTTGCACCGCTTGGGGTGCGAATTCGCGAATTGGAGGAAGCAGGCCGCACCGTCATTGCGGTCGCGAAGAATGGGCAAGCGCTTGGTATTGTCGCTCTCGGCGACACGCTTCGGGATGATGCAGCCAAGACAGTTGCCGCACTACGCAAGGCCGGGATCACGCCAATATTGCTCACCGGCGATAACGAGCGCGCCGCCCAGCGGATTGCCGCTGAGGCTGGTATCGATGAAGTCTATGCCGGCGTGCTGCCCGATGGAAAAGTGGACATCGTGCGGCGACTCCAGAAAACCGGCAAGGTGGCGATGGTGGGCGATGGCATCAACGATGCGCCCGCACTGATGCAGGCGGATGTCGGTATCGCTATGGGCAGCGGCACCGACATCGCGATCGAATCGGCCGACATCATTATTCTGGGCAACCGCCTCGAATCGATACTCGTCGCGCGCGACATTAGCCGCCGCAGCTACCGCAAGATGCTGCAAAACGTGGTGCTAGCCTTCTGCTTTAACGGCATCGGCATCCCAATCGCTGCCACCGGTCTCATCTATCCTGTATGGGCGATGGCGGCGATGGCCGGAAGCGTTACCGCGATCTTCTTCAATTCGCTGTGGGGCAAGCCATCCATTTTCTTCGACGCGGTGATGAGCGTGGGGCGCCCGCTGCTGACAACAACCTCAAAGACTTGAATGTGCTGGCTTCCTACTAAGTTTGCGAGTGCCCCGCGAGCAGACACTCCCTAGTCCGGCCGATAGAAATGAAACGTCTCAATGACGCAACTACAGGAATGGAAGATATCCCACGCGAGGCGCCGACCCGCGAGCGATTGCTCTAGATATTAGCTCTTGACTCTGGAGCTACTCCAAGGTTTAGAGTGTAGGCCGATAGAAACTCAATTGTGAAAAGGAGGAAGCGTATGCGCAGCATGAAGAAACTCTTGGTGTTAACGGCAATTGGCATGGCGGGGGTGATGGTTTCTGTCGCCGGCATGGCCGAGGAGAAGATCGAGGGCAAGGTCAGCCGCACGAAGCTCACCGCCTGCCACCCCCGGGCAAGCGGCGGCGGGTGCGAGGGAAACCTGACTCTGGAGACGAACGTAGACGGCAAAGCGCAGCAAATGCCGATCAAGGTCGTCGCGGACACCATCATCAGGAAGGGCAAGGACTACCTGTTTCTGCCCGCAACGCAGGGCAGCACGGTGGCGGTGACCTACGCGGTGGAGAATGGCGAGAAGGTGGCCAAGTCTATCGATGTGCTCGCCGGGAAGAAGGGTTCGTGAGCAGGCTAACCGCATTGTTGCTCGTAGCCGTTTCGACCTCGTTCCTGTTAATGACCGGGCAGGCCGAGGCGAAAGACTGCCCATCGAACGCCGCGCGGGTGGGGCCGGTCTGTGTCGACAAGTACGAAGCGAGTGTCTGGGAAACGACGGATAAGGCGTCCATCAAGAAAATCAGGGATAACACGATCACGCTGGCGGACCTGCGCGCCGCCGGCGCCGTTCAGCGCGGCATCTCGGGCAACGATTATGGGCCCGGCTGCCCTCCGACAGGCAAGGGCTGTGTAAACCTCTACGCCGTCTCCATCGCCGGGGTGAAACCGTCCGCGTTCATGACGTGGTTTCAAGCTTTGGCAGCAGCTCGTAACTCCGGAAAGCGGCTCTTGAGCAACGCCGAATGGCAGGCCGCCGCGCTCGGCACGCCAGACGGTTCTCCCTGTGTGGTCACCGGCCCGGCGCCGCAGCTGACCGGCACGCCCGGCTGCGTCTCCGATGCCGGTATCTTCGACATGGTCGGCAACGTCTGGGAGTTTACGGCGGATTGGGTTCCACTTTCCGCCGGAGACTGTCCCGGCTGGGGAGAGTTCAGCGGTGCTCAGATGTGCCTGGCGGGGTCGGACCCTGAAGGCGGTGGTCCAGGCGTCCTGGTTCGCGGCGGCAGTATCGGCTACGGCGAAGGCGCCGGCGTCTTTGCGGTCCGCGGGGATTGGACGCCATCGCGAGGACGCCTGCCGGTCGGATTTCGGACGGCTCACTAGGGAGCGACAGTCGGCGTTTATGTGGACTGGAGCCTTGAGGCAGTTCAGGCGATAACCGAGACGAGTTCGTGACGGGTGCTTTTCTTAGAGGGCTTCGCAATCCATTCCGCAGCATCGCGCGGGCGACGGTGGTCGTCCTGTTGCTTGCCCTCGTCATCGGCTTCCTAGCTTTGATGGTTCAGGCGACGCTTGCGAGCCGGGAGAAGATCGCCGCGATGGAGGGGCGGGTGCGTACGCTTATCGAACTGCGGGAGGCGGGTGCCTTCGGCACCGGCGGATTCGGCGGCGACAAGCCGATCGGAGAAGAGCATTTTTCCGTGGACACGCTTGAAAATGTATGGCGTATCCCGAGTTCGCGGCACTTGGCCCGCGTGGATGAGTACGTCTATAAGCCTGCCGTCGATCCATCCAAAAGGAATGCCTATGCCATGGTGATCGGACTGCACCCGGGTGCGGCGCTGCGGGCGATCGGGGAGATCGATTACGAAAACGCCAGGATCATCGCGGGCCGCTCGCTCGGCCCCGACGATGCGCAAGGGAGAATTGCGGTAGTCGGACGCCTGTACGCCCGGCAACGCGTCGGAATCGCCGAGCCGTCGGAGGCCGCCCTTGCCGGTCGCCAGATTGTGCTAAATGGCCGACCGTTCCAGGTTGTAGGCATCTATACGACGGGGAACGACTTTGGCGATAACCACGTGTTCATCCCGATCGAGACTTTCCGCGCGACCTTCGACCCGGGACGCAAGCTCTCTAAAATCTTCGTCACGATCGATTCCGTTGCGAATGTGGAAAAGGTGGTCGCCGATCTCAAGCAGCGGCTGCCCGAAGCCGACGTGGTCACCACGCCCGAGGCGGTGTCGACCGCCCGCACGACCTTGGGCAGTCTTTCGGTCGCGAGCGCCTACGCGGCCGTGCTGCTTTTTGTCATCGGCGCGGTTCTGGTCGTTTTCGTGATGATACTGAGCACGCGCGAGCGGATTCGGGAAATCGGTACCCTCAAGGCGCTCGGGGCGTCGAACCGTGAGGTGGTTGTTCAGTTTCTCGCCGAGGCGGTCGCCGTCAGCGGCCTCGGCGGCCTCGGGGCCATGCTCATCAGTGCCCCGTCGGCCCACATTCTCGGCCGAGCCCTGGAGCTGCCCGTCACGTTCGACGGACAGGTGATGATGTTCATCCTGATCGGATCGCTCACGTTCGCGGCACTCGGCAGCCTCTACCCCGTAATTACGGGAGTGCGACTCAGTCCTGTTGAAGCAATGCGGAGGGCATGATGACCATGATGCGTCTTGGACTGCGAAACCTGTTCCGGAATAAATCCCGCCTTGTCATAGTGGCGCTCCTGATCGGCATTCCTTTCTTTCTGCTACTGGTGATGCAGGTCATCGGAGATTCGGTGCAACGTCAGACGGAGTTACTGAAACAGAACGTGAACAACACCCTGCAGCTCCGCGCGAGCGGCTCCATGGGCCACGTCAACATGATGGGTAACGAAGACCTTCTTCCCCAGGATGCTCTTGAGCGCGTCAGGCAAGTCGAGCACGTCGCCAGGGTGGAGCCGTATGTGCTGGCTATGACGCCCACCGAAGGACATAACTTCGCTATGGTTGTGGGCGTGAATCCGGGCGATACGAAGCGGCTCGAATCCCATGGCGAAGCCGGAAATCCCAAGATCATTGCCGGACGCGACCTGACCGAGGCAGACCGCGGCAAGAGAGTGGCCATTATTGGTCAAGGGTATGCCAAATGGGCCGGGATCACACCTGAGAATCTCGAACAAGCGACGCTAACCCTCGATCTGAAGCGGACCCACCCTGTGATCTTTGCGCTGAACCGTCCGCCCGCCCCCGTCAGGGTCGTGGGTATCTACGCGAGTGGCTACGTCTTCGGTGATATGCAGCTTTTTATGTCGCTGAACACGTTCCGGGAGATCTATGGGATTCCGGCGGGCATATCGTGGCTTTACGTCAAAGCGGACTCTTCCGAGCATTTGCCGCAGATCGAGCAGAAGCTGAGAGACCTACTCGGGAATGTGGCGGATATTATTGCGCCCACTAACGTGGCCGAATTCCAGAATACCGCCACCACCGCCGTCCTGCGGCTATCGAAGGGCGGAATCGTGCTCTCCGCCGCCCTCATGATTATCACAGTCTTCTTCGTAATGCTTCTCGTCGTGCGGGAGCGCGCCTGGGAGATCGGCACTTTCAAAGCGCTCGGCGCATCCAATAGTGGGATCGTTTTGGGATTCCTCACCGAGGCAGTTGCTCTCAGTGCCCTCGGCGCGTTGCTGGGAACGCTGGTGTTCAGCGTATGGGGCGGACCGGTTGTCCAAAGGGCCTTCGGCGTGGGAGTCGCGCCCTTCCTCCCAGCAGAGTACAAGGACACCCTAATCAATGCGCTTACCCTTTCGTCGGATATCGGCCCGCCCACCCTCGGACTTCTGGCCCTCGTATGCATCCTGGCTGCATTTGCTGGAAGCGCGTGGAGCATTCGGCAGGTCGTCAGGCTTTCGCCAATGGAGGCAATTAGACATGAATAACCCGATGTTAGCGAACGACCGAAACGCGTTGATCCTGCTCCAGGATGTGAGCAAGACTTACCGCAAGGGTCAGGAGAGCGTAAGAGCACTCGACGGCATCGATCTTGCCGTGGCGGAAAAGGGCATGGTCGCGATCGCAGGCCCCAGCGGGAGTGGCAAGTCTTCTCTGCTCCACATCATAGGGGCGATGGACCGTCCCACGAACGGCGAAGTCATCGTCGCGGGCCAGCCGTTGAATGCACTCCCTGAGGCCGGCCTTACCAGCTTTAGGCGGGAGACAGTGGGCTTCGTCTTTCAAAGCTTCAATCTCATTCCCAACCTCAGCGCGCTGGAGAATGTCATGCTGCCAATGGAATTCAATGGCGTTCCAAGCGAGCAACGGCATCGGCGCGCGAAAGAGCTGCTCGATAGAGTGGATCTTGGCGCACGGCTGACCCATAGACCACGCGAACTCTCGGGGGGCGAGATGCAACGCGTGGCCATCGCCCGGGCGCTGGCGAACAATCCCCGCCTGGTGCTGGCCGACGAGCCGACCGGCAATCTCGACTCCAAGACGGGTCAGATGATCTACGAACTGCTGAAAGAAATCGCCCGGGAGCGCACCGTGATTGTGGTCACCCATGCGGAAGCTCTGGCCCAGATGGCCGATCGGATTTTGCATATTCGCGATGGCAAGCTGGAGGCGGACAGCCAGCCACTGGAAGCGAATAGCACCTTTATTGGAGAGCCAAGGAGAGTGGATCATGTTTAAAAAATTTCCTTTCACACGAGTGGTATTTACACTCGTCCCATCGACATACTCTATGCTTGGATTAGCGCAGGAGAAACTCGACGGCGTTGTCACTGGCACGAAACTGACCATGTGCAGTTTTAAGCCAGGGGGTGCGCAGGAAGTCTTATACTAGAAGTTCAGTGGGCTGGGAAAGTGGAACAGGTCGCGATCAAGGTCCCACTTGGAACCCAAATCAAGAAGGGCAATGAATACACTTATTTACCCGCGTTAAGAGGGAATATGGTTACCGTTAACTTCATAGCCGAAAATGGCGAAAAGGTGGCCAAGTCGATCGACGTAATTAAGCCGGCAAAGCCGTGAGTCCAAAACTTGGTTGGTGGAGGTAGAGATTATGGAATCAGCATCTAACAAACGGGTTGGACGACAACCCGTTGCGAACAAATTGGTACAAGAGAAATCGCTAATAATCGTACCCGCAATCACGCATGTCGTGCAGAGCGGACCAGTCCAGGGAAGCGCCACATTAACGGTCGGTAAGGTTGCCAAGATGGCGCAGGTAAGTACCGACACGATCCGATATTACGAAAAAGAAGGTCTAATTACTCCAGCCAAGAAGAGCCATAGTGGCTACCGGCTATACCATCCTGATGCATTGCGTCGGCTGCATTTTATCAAGCATGCTAAGCACGCCGGATTCTCGCTTTCCGAAATACGGGAATTACTAATGCTTAAGAATCGCAAGGACGCCTGCTGTAACGATGTTCAGCGCCTCGCTGTGGAAAAAAAGTTACAGCTCGAGCAAAAAATAAAGTCGCTTAAAATCATGTCGCAAACCTTAACAGAATTGCTCAACATTGGCACCGACAAAACCAAGCCGCTAGATCAGTGCCCGATTTTGGCTGCACTGGAACGCAGCCTAAATCTAGAAAAGCCCGCCTCACGGGAGGAGCAAGAAAATGAGCATTAGAGTAGAAATATTGTCAGCCCCCGGCTGTGGCAAGTGCGCGCTGGCGAAAGATAAACTCAAGTCCGTTGCGGAAGAATTCGGACCAGACAAGGTGGCTTGGCGCGAGATCAATGTCCTGGACGAAATAGATTACGCTGTCGAATTGGGATTAATAGCGCCGCCAGCTATTGCGATAAACGGAAAGCTGGTCTTTCAGACCCTGCCAAGCATCCACAAGCTACGTGAAGAATTGGCCAAACGCTTGTGTAACGAAATTTAATTGGAGTGACATGGATACCGAGACGCTAAAGACTATTGTGGAACAAGCTAGCTTCACTTCGCTTAGCGTCGGCTTTCTTACGGGTTTTATTTTCAGCTTTAACCCCGTTGCACTCGCCGCCATTCCGGTGTCGCTCGCTTATGTAACGAAAGCGCGTGACCCTAGAGAAAGCATCCTGTTCGGAGGCATGTTTATCCTCGGCATGATTATCACTCACGCCTTATTGGGATTCATCGCAGGTTTAGGCGGTCAATGGCTGCAGAAGCTCATGGGACGAGAATGGGGTCTGGTGCTTGGCCCCTTACTCATTTTGCTTGGATTGATGTGGGCAGGTTGGATCAAGATCCCATTACCGACAATATCTATGAAGGCCAAACGTGCCGCAGGTGTGTGGGGAGCGTTCTCGCTGGGCGCGCCGTTTTCTGTGGCGATTTGCCCATTTTGCACACCCGCTTTAATTATTCTACTTGGGGTAGTGGTCGGCATCGGCTCGCCGCTCTTCGGTGTTGCGCTGTTATTAGCTTTTGCCCTCGGCCGGGCGATTCCGATCATTCTTGGTGCCGTGACGATCGGCTGGCTGCAAAGTCTCAAAGTGCTCGGACAGTACCAGAAAGCCTTCGAAATCATCGGCGCAATTATCCTGCTCTTGTCCGGGCTGTACATGTTGAATGCCTATTTTTTCGTGATTCCTGAATTGGCCGCTTAGTTTTAACCATTCAGAGGCGTCCTTTCATTTAGAACTTTTGCCATTTGAAACCTTTTCCAAGCAGCAATAGACTTAGTTTCTATTATACGCAGTTTAGAATGACCGGATAAAGAAAAGAAAATAATCCTCAACCCATGAAAACGCCGCCGTTGACATGGATCGTCTGCCCGGTGATGTAGCGTGCCCGCGGCCCGCATAGCATACGGACCATGGTCGCGACATCGGCAGGTTGCCCCAGCCGTCCAACCGCAGTCTTATGTTCAGCGTGACGCGCGGGCGTGCCGCCCGCGCGCGTGGTATCGATCAGGCCGGGCGAAACGCAGTTTACGGTAATATTATGCGCCGCGAGATCAAACGCGAGCGCCTTGGTCAGCCCGGCGACGCCGGCCTTCGCCGTGATCACGTGCGCGCGCCGGCGCGCGCCGGTATGACCGGTGAGCCCGCCGATGTTGACGATCGCGCCGCCGCCCGCGCGCATCATCGCCGGGAGGCTCGCCTGGGCGCACAGAAATGCGCCATCGAGGACAATGCTCAGAATCTGCCGCCAGTCGTTCAAACTGATTTGATCGAACGCCGCTTCTTTGCGCACCGCCGCGTTGTTGACCAGAATATCAAGTCTGCCGAAGCGGGCGAGCGCCGCCGCGACCATCGCCGCGACTGCCTTGGGATCGGTAACATCGGCGAGAAAAGCCATCGCTTTACCGCCGTTCGCCTCGATCTCGGCCGCCACCGTTTCCGCTTCCGCTTTTGCCGTGTGGGAGTTGATAATTACGGCGGCGCCGGCGGCGGCTAATTCCTGCGCGATGGCGCGGCCGATATTACGTGACGCGCCGGTGACGATAGCGACGCGGCCTTCGAGTTCAGAAGTATAAGGATCGGAAATGTCACTCATGTGCGGAACGCGGAAAGGTTGATGGGACCATCGAAAGCGGTGCGGTTGAACTCATGAAAGGCGCTTATCCGTTCCTGTGACCAGCCGCCAATTGTAGCATTACGCGCAAACTTTTCCTCTAACTCTGCGCGCGTCAAACGCTCCTTCGCGCCGCCGCGCAAATGCGGTTGCCGTGCTTCAAGCATACGTCCGTCCCGCAGCGTGACGCGTGCATGCCCGGTATAATTTTGCGGATAAGGATTGTGCGGGTCGATTTGGTAGCGGATTTTGGCCGCAAGCGCTAGTACGCGTTTGTCCCGGACCGCCGTTTCGGTGAAGGCATCGAGGCTGGCGCCGCCGGTGCAGAACGCGGTGGCGATACAAAACGGTAAGCTGAATTTCGCCGCATAGGCATTCGGCGGACGCTGTTTGGAGGCCAAGGGTTCCCACAGCCGGTGCACGATGCCTTCGGCGGTTTCGCAATCCATTTCTATTATATCTTCAGGGTGCACGCCTTGCGCCACCAGCTTCAATGCGCAATCAATATAAGGAAGTATCATCGTGCCGCAGGCGTAAGGTTTAAAAGCGATGGTTTCCATCCACCAACGTTTGCCGAAATTTTCCGTAAGGGCGTCAAAATTGGCTTCGGTGGTATGAGCAAAGCCGTTAAATAGGCCGTGGGTGCCCTCGAACACTAAATGCGGCCCGATGAAACCGTGCTGGCCCATGAGCGCCGCCCGCAAACCTGCTTGCGCCGCCCAGCCGGGGTGCATGCGTTTCGTCCAGGCGCCGCTGGAAAGGTATTCAATAATGCCGCTTGCCATGCTCCCGGCAATGCCCAGTGCATTCACTAATTGTTTTGCGTCTAACCCAAGCGTGGCGCCCACGGCGGCGGCGGCCGCCATGGTGCCGAATACGCTGGTCGGATGAAAGCCGGCGCGGTGTACCGCTTTCGGTGCGACTAGGCTCAAGCGGCACAAGGTCTCGCACCCAACGGCGATGCCGAGCAGGGCGGCGCGGCCCTCGCGCCCATAGCGCTCGCAGGCCGCCAGCACGGCCGGAATAATGACCGCTCCCGTATGCACTGGCCCGCCTTCGAAGGTATCATCAAAGTCTTCGCCATGGGCGGCGGTGCCGTTGATCATCGCCGCCGCCGCGACGTCGAACCCGCCTGCATGGCCCAAGGCGGTGCAGGGACCGGAGGCCTTCCAGCTTTCGCACACCGCCTGGACGTAATCGGTCCGGCGCGCAACGACACATAATCCAGCGACGTCCAAAAGCAGTTCCTCAGCGCGGGTGCGCACGGTCGCGGGCAGCCGCGCGTGAGCTAAACCGGCGATTTTCTTGGCCAGGGATTGTGCGACGGAGTCAGGCGCAGACGTCATCAAATTCAACCCGGTGACGATTGCACTGCCATGCGCCGTTCTCGCCACAGAGAGTAAATCATCAGTGCGAGCGCCGTCACCAGCAATCCCAGTGAAACCGGATCACGCACAAAGATGGTGTGGTCGCCGTTGGATAGAAGTAACGACCGGCGGTAGCTGGATTCCACCATAAAACCGAGCACCACGCCGAGCACCATGGGCAGCACCGGGACATCCAGCCGCCGCATCCCGTAGCCCAATAGCCCGGCCGCCAGCACGATACCGACATGGAAAAAGCTTTGTTCGATCGAATACACGCCGGAGACGATTAAGGCGAATATAAACGCTAAAAGATAGGGCCTCGGGCGGTTGACCAGCCAGATGCAGGGCGAAAGAATCACCAAGCCGATCAACAGCATGGCGATATTCGCCACGAATAGACCGGCATAAAGACCGTAGGCCACCTCGGGACTGCGCTCGAATAGCATGGGGCCGGGGGACAGACCATGAATCAATAAGCCGCCGAGCAGTATCGCGGCGGAGTTAGAGCCCGGAATCCCGAGACTCAACAATGGCACCAGGGCGGTGCCGGTCACCACGTTGTTGGCGCACTCCGGCGCCGCCACCCCTTCCGGCGAGCCGTGGCCGAATTCTTCCGGATGCTTGGACCAGCGCCGCGCCTCGTTGTAAGAAAGAAACGCGGCGATGGTACCGCCGGCGCCGGGGGTGACGCCTTCGATGGTGCCGATACCGCAGCCGATCGCCTGGCACTTGAACAAACGCTGCCACATCTTCCAACCGGGGAGTTTCAGGCGGCTGTTACGACTGCTCACCTTGATCCATGCCGGCTCCAGAGTCTGCGCCAGGAGCTCGCTGACCGCGAACAGGCCGACCATCATCAGGATCGGCTTTACTCCGCTTAACAGGTCGGGGACGCCGAAGATGAAGCGGGATACGCCGGACAGCGGATCGGTGCCTACCGTCGCCACCATTAAACCTAGAATCCCGGCGATCAAGCCTTTTAGCAAGGATTTGCCCGACAGGCTGGCAATGACGCTAAGGCCGAACATGCCGAGGGCGAAATACGCGGGTGGCGTGAACGCGAGCGCGACCCGCGCCAGCGGTTCGGTTAATACGATCAACATCAACAGACCGAACAAGCCGCCGACCAGGCCGGAGGTGAGCGAGATTCCGAGCGCTAACCCGGCCTCACCGCGCAGATTCATTGCATAACCGTCCAGGGTGGTGGCGGCGGCGGAGTTGGTCCCCGGCGTGTTGATGAGGATTGCGGGTATGGAGCCGCCGTACTCCGCGCCGACATACACCGATCCAAGCAACACCACTGCGGTGACCGGATCGAGGCCGTAAGTAAACGGCAGCAGCAGCGCCATGGCGATCGAGGGCGATATGCCCGGCAAGGCGCCGCCGAAAATACCCCAGATCACTCCTACTAGCGAGGCTGGAATCGCCCAGGTCGAGGTTAACGCATGCCAGCCGATCGCGATCTCATGCACTGTCGATCACTCTGTTATGTTATATGTTAGCCCGTCAGCCACTGCCAAAGGGTGCCGGAGGGCAGCGGGATACTGAACATCTTAACGAACACCAGCCACAACAGGATGCCGCCGCCGGCGCTGATAAAGATCAGCTTGAAATCCATTTTGCCGCCGGAATAGACCGCGACCGCGATGATCAGCAAAAAGATGGTCACGAGATACCCTAAGCTGGAGATAAGCAGCAAATAGCCTGCGCCCAGGCCAGCCAATCCTAACGGGCGAAATTGGCGCCAAGGGCTTATAGCGCCGGAATCCTCCGGCGCAACGGGTTCGGTGGGGACAGCCTGCGAGGCCAGTGATCGCAGAATCAGTAAAGCCGACAACAGGCCAAGGGCGACTGCATACAGTTTCGGCAGTCCGTCCGCCCCCACCCCGTCCGCGAGCAGACTGCGGGGGATATCATTGGCAAGATAGTAATAGATCCCGGCAAACGCCAATGCCAGCAGCCCGACAATCAGATCATTCTTCATGAAGACACCCGACTATTTGATTATTCCGAGTTCGTGCAGCGAGGTAGAGACCTCTTTGGCGAATTCGGCGATAAATTCGCGTGAGTTTTTCTGGTTTTTGTAGGCGGGGACCAGATTTTCGCTCCGGTAAAGTTTTTTGTATTCGGGTTTCGCCAATACCTTCTGAATAGCCTGCTCCCAGGCCTTCACGACTTCGGCCGGCACATTTTTCGGACCGGCGATGCCGCGGAACTTGGCGACTGCCACATTGAAACCTTGTTCGCGCGCCGTCGGCACATCGGGGAACTGCTCGAGGCGTTTTTCACTGAAAACCCCAATCAGCTTCACCCGGCCGGCCTGCAGTTGCGGCAGGATCTCCTGCACCTCGCCGAGGCCGAGATCGAGCGAGCCGTTCAAGACATTAATCATCATGTCGCCGCCGCCCTCGTGCGAGACAATCGCCGCGCGTGCCCCGGTGAGGCGGTTGAGTTTTTCCAGGGCAATACGCTCTAATGCGGTCGGGTTCGATGCGCCCCATTTGCCTTTACCCGGGCTCTGTTTGGCGTAGTTGACGGCATCGGCCAGGGTCTTGAACGGCGATTGGGTGCGCGTATAAACGATGGTGGGATCATGGAACACGGTGACAATGGGATCGAGGCTATCGTATCCGAAATCCACTTTGCTGAGCAGCGTGGTTTGGATGTAAGTCGGCGTGGTTACGTAAAATATGGAGCCGTCGCCTGGGGATTGCGCTACCTTGGCGACGGCCTTGGCGCCGCTGCCCCCCGGCCGGTTCTCAACCACGAAATTGACCCCCATCTCCGGGCCGAGATGCCGGATCAACTCACGGATGAAAACATCGCTGCCCCCGCCCGGGCTGGAATGGGTCACCAGGGTGACCGTGTGGCGGGGATATTTCGACTGGGCATAACCGGAGCTGGGGTCGACCACGGTCACCATCGCGGCAACGGCTGAAACGGTCAGGATTCTCGCTAAATTACCACCCATGCTTCCTCCTATGCGAAGTTGCTTATTGACCGGAATTATTTGCACGATCCCTCGGCCCCGACAGCATCCTGAAAACCGGCCCTTTAATCGAGGGTACCTCCGATTAAGTGGATGATCGTCATTCCCGCGCAAGCGGGAATCCAGGAATTTAAACTTTTCTGGACCCCCGCTGGAGCCTGCCCTCGACTGCGATCGGGGGCGGGGGTGACTTGTTCTCTATTTTTCCCGGTTTCCATGGTAAGGATGCATCGCGGTCTTTCCGCTGCAAAGACTGACCGCGCTCTTTCAGAACCTCAGGGTTTTGATTTTTTGTATCTTCCCACCGGAACAATTTCGGCGAGGGTCCCACCCGGCGCGCGGAATTTTACCGGGATCACACCCGGATCGCTGATCACCTCGCAGCCGAATTTCTTGATCTCTGCCAGGTATTTGTCCATGTCCTCCACCTCAATGGCAAAGTGGTGGATGCACGGCCCGGATCCCGCCGCCAGGGACTCCGCCGACTCTTCCGCGTCGTACTTAATTAGGGTGAAATCAATG
>DATGVQ010000106.1:0-9403 GCA_035300145.1 Acidiferrobacterales bacterium
TGTCTGCGCAACTCTTCGGAGAACTACATCCGCGCGGGCGTGGCCAAAACGACTGTTCACCAGCTTAAAGCGGTCAACGCTAAAGAGAATGACACCAAAGCTGAGGCAGTGCTTCGCGCTGCGCGTTATTGTTGTTTCCAGAGTTTTTAATAAACTTGCCCGTCTCATTCGCGGTATTTTACCAAATTAATTGAATCTCAGTTACAAGCTTAAGTCGCCTTAAAGCGCCAAACGCAATTCGATGCCTATCGAGCTGTTCTCTTGAGAGTGCTACGCTTGCATCAACTTACCTAGTCCTGGGGAGCAGCATCAGTTATCTTTTATTTTTTCAAAAAGAGTTCTTCCCAGAGCTTATCCCATTTATTCCATTCATCCAAAATAACGACTGGATCAACCATTACATATCTAAAATTGTTTAAATTAGTTTTTACTTTTAAACTGGACGGAACCCTGTCCATGGAACGGAACAGCTCTTGACCTTCGGGGGATAGTAAGAAATCCGCAAACAGCAAGGCGGCATGAGGGTGGGGCGCAAATTTCGCTACCGCCACGCCGTTAGGACGGGCAATGGCAGGTGGAATCGGCATCCATTCAACCGGGGCTCCTTTATTCTTTAACTTTTCAATGTGATGGTTGTAGGCAGTTAAAGTTAGTGGAATTTCCCCCGCGGAGACTAGCTCGGCTAATAAGATATGGCCTTTACGTATATCCGGGTTCATCTCGGCCAATTTTTTGAAATAGGCCAAGCCTTTTTCTTCTCCCCAAATCTTTACCAGGGTCGCGAACCACTCCGTATCCGTTGCTTCCAACCCGATCTTGCCTTTCCACTTGGGATCAAGAAAATCTTCATAAGTCTTGGGAACCGCTTCTTTTTTTATTTTATTAGTGTTATAGGCCGCAACCCAAAAATTAAAACGGTCAGCGACCCATTGTTTATGCGCGGGAATGGCGGCGGGCGGTAAATCCGCCAAGTAGGGACTGTAAAATTCTGAAAGAAGCTTTTCCCGGGCCAGCATTTCCAATTCCGGGCTATTGGTATCGATGACGTCGACGGTATGGCGATTGGCGCGCGCTTCGCTGACCGTGCGTTGAACGACTTTATCGGCCAAACCGCGCCACAGCTCGACTTTGATGCCGTATTTTTTTTCGAAGGCCCGGGTGATTGCTATAGAATCAGTCAGGATGATCGATGAATAAAGCATTACTTTTCCTTCCTGCTTTGCTTTCTCTATGAGCTGTTTGTCGCGATCAGGACGCTTATAAAGGTAAATCTCTTCATTCGTGGTTACCGCTAAACTTGAAGCAGCAGTGAGGCAAGAGATAAGAAAAAAAATAGTAAAATACCTTTTATTTAACATTTTCTTTCGTGCCGACTTATATATTGACGATAGCGATGCAATTATTGCCCTAGGGAAACTCTGAAAAAGTCATCCCTGACGTTTTTCAGAGACGAAAAACGAAAAGTGGCCGCTCTTGCGCATCCTTGCGCTCGCGGCATTCATGCATCCATGCATAGCATGATTTTCGTTTTTCTTCATTTTTCAATTACTTGCGTAATTGAAAAATGGCGGCACATCCTTATGCCGCAGGAACCTCTGACTTAATCAGAGGTTCCCTGGCCCATTTTTCATTTTGCCATAACCTATGATATATTTGGAACACTGTGCCAAAAAATAAAAACCGGTATGATGGTTCGGTCCGCAATGGTTCCATCAATATATAGGGTTGTTCGACGTTACCCGATTTCCCCGTAGGCACTCTAACAGACTTAATGGTAAGTTTTTGCCGGGAAAGCAAATACTCCTGATTTTTATAAGCCCGCGGAGGTTTTAAGCATGGCAAGTAAGACAACGACTGGTGTCACGCACTATCATGTGCAGAAGAAGCGGCGCGCAGAATTTATTGAGGAATGGCGCAAGTATCGTAAGACTGTTATAAGAAAGGAGGACGTTATCATGCACGACACCGCTCGCGGCATGCGCTGCGGGATCTATATCGGCAGGGACGGGGATTCGCCTACGCGCACCATGGATGCATTGGCGCATGAAATCGACCCCGGCGTGGTTTCCACGATTCACCGCCATTCTTGGGATGCCATGCTGTTTATTGTCGAAGGTGCCGGTTGGACCGAAGTGGATGGCGTGCGCTATCATTGGAAGCCTTGGGACGCGATTCATCTACCGGCATGGGCCTGGCACCGGCATGGCAATGATGGTGACAAAACAGCGCGCTTCATGAGCTACTCTTCCGAGCCGATGCTGGATAGTTTCGGCATGTCGGTGCTTGAGGATCGCGGCCATCAGGATTTTTCTAAATTGCCGCCGCGCCCACCTTATAGCCTCAGTATTTCAGGTGACGACCCTTATGCCCGGCGCGTGCGCCGCTTGGCTACCGAGCAGAAAAAGCGCCGCAGTGGGCGCATCCATACGAGCTACGATGACATCGAATTACTGGCCACGCCGCGCGGCACGCGCACGAAATTCCTGGTTGACCGCGCTATCGGCAATGAGGCCTCGGGCATTACCCAGGTGATGATTCAGTTCGCTCCGGGCAAGACCCAATCGCTGCACCGCCATCCGGGTGAAGCCTGGCTTTACGTCGTTGAGGGATATGGGCATAGTTTTATGGGCACTGCGCCCGACAAGGGACAGCACTTTAAATGGGAGAAAGGTGACTTGATTGTCGTGGATCACTTTCTCTGGCATCAACATTTTAATGATGACCCGAAAAACCAAGCGCGGTTGGTGCGCATCCATATGTTCGATTCCGTGCTTGAGACCATGCGCGCCCTCATGGATCCGATGGTTCTGTTTGAAGAGGCGGAGGACACCTTGGTGTCGATGCAGGAAATCTCCCAGATCGACTGGCCCGACGATAAACGGCCGAATAAATAATGGCAACTCAGCGTCAAGCGCTGCCGCCCGGGGTTTTGTCGCTGCATGTTTTACCCGCGGAGCATCACGATAAAGATTGGGATCGCATTTTCGTGCCGATACAGGTGAAGGAGCGCCTGCTCAATCAGGCGCTTCTGACGCTGCTGCATGGGGAAAAGCTCTCTACGCTGGCGGGTCTTCCGCATGGCTTGATTGTGCTCGCGGGCCCGCCGGGGACCGGTAAGACCACGCTGGGGCGCGGTTTGGCACAAGTAGCGGCGCTGGCGTTGGCATCGCGCGGGGCCACTACCTTGGCCGAAATTAATCCGCACGCCTTTCCAAGCGAGATGTTGGGCGAGAGCCAACGTAATATCACCCGCCTGATGCAAGACACCATACCGGAGATCGCGGCGCGTCGCCCCCACACCGTTGTATTGATCGACGAAGTGGAGTCGTTCGCCGTGCGCCGCAGCGTGGCTTCGTTTGAGACCAATCCGGTCGACGTACATCGCGCCACGGACGCGGTTCTTGCCGGTATCGACGCCGTGAGCGCTTCATTGCCGTCGGTATTGTTTGTCACTACGACTAATTTCATTGAAGCCGTCGACGAAGCGTTTCTGTCGCGCGCTGATCTCGTGATGCATTTCGCCTTGCCGGAGCAGACGACGATTGTTTCCATCTTACACCATTCCCTGGCTGAACTTGCGGTGCTATGGCCGACGGTGCGGACTTTGCTCGATCAGAAAGACGAGCTTGAGGAATTGGCAACGCATTGTGCCGGCTGGGACGGCCGCCGCGTGCGCAAGCTTATTCTTGCCGCGCTTGCCCAGCGCACGGAAGTCGCGCGCGATCCCGGGCAATTGACGATGGACGACCTGCGCAAGGCGATCCAAGGACTTAATCCGGGACGGGCAACCGGGGTTGAACGGGGCAGTCGACTAACAGGAAGCTGAAAAAGTCCATCCAGGCCTTTTTGACTCGGACCTTTCTTCAGCGAATTTGGACGCGCGCAGCGCGCCCGCAGGGCGCCGAAAAACAGAGTTTTTAAGCACCTGCTGGCTCATTCATAATGTTATTTGCTCAGTCTGGGGAATATATTCTTCTGGAGCGGGGAAATCGCTGAGATCCTTGGCGATTACCGCACGCAAGAAGGAATCGACCCACCAGAAGATATCGTATTCGCGGATAGAACGGCGCAGCTTGCGCATGCGCACGCGCCGTTCTTCCTTGCTCATATTGACCGCGTAGTGGATGGCCTCCGCCACGCCTTCCACATTATAAGGGTTGACTAACAGCGCTCCCCGCTGAAGCTGGGCAGCAGCGCCGGCGAATTCGCTCAAGATCAGCACGCAATCTTCTTCTATGCTCGCCGCGCAAAATTCTTTTGCCACCAGATTCATGCCGTCTTTTAATGGGGTAATCAAGGCGATTTCGGAGGTACGATAATAAGCCAGCAGTTCGGTGCGTTCCAGGCTGCGGAAGATATAGTGGATCGGCACCCATCCCGATTGCGTAAATTGGCCGTTGATTTCTCCGACCAGCCTTTCCAGCTCCATCTTAAGGTCGTGATACTTGGGGATATCCTCGCGGCTTGGTACCACCACTTGGATGAGGGTGACCTTGTGATGTAAGTCTGGAAAACGCATGAGCGCATGCCGGAACGCCTCAAACCGGTGGCAAATTCCTTTGGTGTAATCCAGGCGATCCACGCCCAGAATTATTTCCCGGTTGGGTAAATCCCGGTGCAGACGCCTGGCTTTTTCTGCTACCTCTTCCGTGGAGGCTTTTTTCGCAAATTCGTTAAAATCTATGCCAATCGGGAAGGCGCCTATCCTGACCTCGCGCTGCGGAAGGCGGGCGGTAACAACCTGGCCTTTTCCGACAATACTGATATCGGGAATTAAAATGCGGATGCATTGAATAAAATTGCGCCGATCGCGCGGGGTCTGAAATCCGATCAGGTTATACTCAAGCAAGGCATGTAATAACTGAAACCGCCATGGCAGTTTGACGAAAATGTCCAACGGCGGAAACGGAATGTGCAAGAAGAATCCCATCTTCGACTGAATTCCCATCTGGTGTAATTCCATGGCGACATTCATGAGATGGTAGTCGTGCACCCAAATGAAATCGTCCTGCTTGCTGTTTCTGGCGATAACCTGAGCGAATTTGCGGTTTACTTTTTGATAGGCATGCCAGTAACTGGGGTTGAAATTGCAATGGGAGTGCAGGTCATGGAATAAAGGCCAGATCACCTCATTAGAAAAACCGTGGTAAAACTTTTCTTTCTCCTCAGTTGTGAGAATAACAGGTTTGAGCGTATAGCCGGAATTTTTTGTGGCGCGGGCTAAAATATTTTCCAGGTCGTCAATCTCATTTTCCGCCGACCCTGGCCAGCCTATCCACATGCCGCCACGGTTGCGTAACACTGGAGCTATTGCACTAACCAGTCCGCCCGAGCCGGGCTTCAGTGCCCAGCGGCCATCGGCTTCGGCGCTGAGCACAAAAGGCAGGCGGTTTGAAACGACAACCAGCCGATTAACAGAAGGTTCAATGGAGGAATCATTCATGGGTGGCTTCCTTAGCCGCACGGATTGCGGTTACCTGTTGAGTGTGAGCACTGGCTTGGTGCGCAAATTCAATCCCGCGTTCATTAAAGCAGCGGAACAAAGCGAGATTGATCGTATGCTGAGTGTCCATATATAAGTTGTAGTCGGGGCTATCCACGAAATAGACCACCTCAAAATTCAAAGCAAAGTCGCGATATTCCTTAAAGTGAGCGCGATCAAACCGGGCATGTGGCTGTTTTTGAATGATGCGGCGTATAAGATCAGGGACGGCCTTTAAATTTTCATAGGGGTTCTCATAAGTGACGCAAATCGTGAACACCACGCGCCGCTCGAGCATACGTTTGTAGTTGCGGATACGGCTTTTCAGCAAATCGTTATTAGAGAAAATAATCTGCTCGCCGAATAAGCTGCGCAGGCGCGTGGTTTTGAGGCCGATGTATTCCACTTTACCCATATACTCGTCGACGGTAATAAAATCGCCGAGTACGAATGGTTTATCCAACATGATGGAGAGCGAGGCGAACAAGTCTCCAAGAATATTTTGCACCGCCAGCGCCACCGCTACGCCGCCAATGCCCAAGCCCGTAATTAAAGTAGTGACATTGATACCGATATTGTCGAGTGCGAGCAGCAGAAGAAATGACCAGAGCACTAATCGGCTCGCAAACCCGAGCGCCGCGACGGTAACCAGGCGGCCGCTATCCTGGTCTATTTTTTGTTTGTTATAACGAGAAACGAATAAGTGGATGAAACCGTTGCCCCAGATGGCAGTCTGGGTCAGCAGCGCGATCACCATAGCGACGTGGATTGTGCGCATGGCTGCGCCCGGTAAATTCAATAAAAGCGAAGCGAGGTAAAGTGAAACAAAAAATAGGAAAAATAATTTTGTTTTTTTAACCTGATCGATCACCAGATCGTCCAGGTCGGTTTCTGTTCTTTTGGCGATGGCGGTGAGGCGCTGTACAATAATTTGTTTCAGGGTATACAGAGCGATTAAAATCGTAATCAAAACCAGCAGCGCAAAAAGCCAGGTTTCAAGTTTATTATTGTAATAAGTTGAATTAAGAAGCCCCATGCTCCGCCTCAGCACTGTCTTGCCAATGCATTAAAAACTCCAATAGCTCCTGTGGCGGTTTAAGCCATAAATCTGCTGAGGTAGGCCGGTATTTTTCGCGCACCAGCACGCTTAAGCCTTTTCCGTTCATGGCTTTAAAGGCGTCTTCATCGGTAAAATCGTCACCGAGATAGGCGGCAGTGGCGGCAGCACCCAGCTCTGAAAGGACGGTTTTTACCGCATAGCCCTTGTTTCGTCCCGTAACGGAAAGTTCGATTCCGCCATCGAACTCGCAAAGGCGAAATCGTGTTTTGGGAACCAGAGGAGACCAATTCTGTAGAATTTGTGCGCGGATTATCCCGACATCCTTGTGTGGCAACCCGCGCCAATGAATTGCCAGGCTGGCAAGTTTTTTTTCACACCGGTTTGCCAGCCCCATTTCCTCAATCCACGTATAGGCATCAGCCAGGTCTTGCAATGCCCGCGGGTTCAGTTCTTCTGTTTCATATTCTCCATTAGGCAGTAATCGTTCGTAGCCATGCGAACCCCATATCTCGGGCTGAGGTTTAAGCTGAATCAGCGGCAGCAAGTCCTTAATCAGCCGACCGCTGACTAATATCAGTCGAGTGTGGCGGGCATCATGCAACGATTGCAGGGCCTCAACGATGCCGGGGTAAGGAAAGGAAGTGTGACGGGCGATATTGAAAGGCGCAAGGGTACCATCATAATCAAGCAGCAACGCGCGCACCTCGGCTTTAGCTACTCTGGTGAAAAAATCAACCAGATCAAATTTTGATTTAAGAATCCTCATCAATCTTTGATTGCGCGCCTCTTTATTTAATAGAGAGTGCGTTACCCCTGTCTTCATGTCATCCATTATCCGCCGTCAACTAACGTATTGGCCGGGCTAATCTTTGCCGTTCATTGGGGGAAAGCCGGCTTCCACAAGAGGTGAAAAGTGATAGGCGCACCAGAAACAAATTACGCATAAATCACTTCAAGAAAAACTGCTGAATTCAGGCCGCAGAATTGCAGGAACCATACCATTACGCGGCGATCCCCGCCAGATACTTTCGGTCTGTTAAATCGCGTCCACCAAAAATAGTATCGACGATATTTACATAATTTATGACTGCCGCCATACTCTCGGCCGTTTGTGTCAATAAGCGTGCTCATCGTATGATCGATATTATCCGTGCCCTACTGATTTTATCACTCGGCCTGATGTGGCATGCCGGCGCTTTGGAAACCTCCGCCTCAGACCAGCTTCCCTTGCCAGTACAGCGAATATTGAGCCGTTACAGCATGACCACAGATGGATTAAGTATATTTGCCCAGGAAATCGGCGCTTCCACCCCCATACTCGCAATCGCTGCCGATACACCGCGTAACCCGGCTTCTACCATGAAGCTGCTTGCCACGTTAGTGGCGCTCGATGAATTAGGCCCCGCCTATACTTGGAAAACCGAAGCTTATACCGTCGGGTCAATCAAGCAGGGACGTTTAGACGGCGATCTATATTTAAAAGGCTACGGCGATCCTTATTTAATTACCGAATCTTTTTGGCAACTGTTGCATGGTTTACGGCAGAGAGGGCTTACGCATATTGCCGGCGATCTGGTGCTGGATAGCAGTTATTTACAGCCTGCAGAGGAGACTAGCGGTGATTTTGACGGGCAAAAATTCCGTGCCTATAATGCGCAACCGGCGGCGCTCTTAATTAACTTTCAGGCGATCAATTTTCGTTTCTTGCCGGATCCGGCGTCGCGCAGCTTACGCATCATCGCCGATCCGCATCCCGATACGCTCATTGTTGAAAACAAGGTCAACATGGTAAATGAGCCCTGCCGCGGATGGGCCAATCGATTAGGTATGCAAGTCAGCCATACCGTGTTGCAAGATACGGTGCGTTTTACCGGTAGTTATGCCGCCAACTGCGGTGAGCACGATAGATTCCACATCCTTACCGATGCCCCGCGTCATGTTTATGGTGTGTTTAAGGCGTTGTGGGCGGAACAGGGCGGACGTTTAGATGGCGTGTTGCGCGAGGCCGTGTTGCCGGGCAAGGCACAACGGCTTGATGCAGTCGAATCCAAGCCGCTCGCGGAGATCCTGCGGGGCATTAATAAATATAGTAATAATGTAATGACCCGGCAGTTAGTGCTGACCTTGGGTGCCGAGCGCATCGGACCGCCGGGAACCACCGAGAAAGGTTTGCAGGTCATTCGGACTTGGCTGCAACAGCACCAATTAAATTTTCCGGAGCTGGTGTTGGAAAACGGCGTAGGACTTTCGCGGGAGGAGCGAATTTCAGCGCGGCATTTGGGTGAACTCTTATTCACTGGCTATAATAGTCGTTACATGCCTGAGTTTGTGTCCTCACTGCCGATTGCGGCCACCGACGGCACTTTGCAGAAGCGTTTTGTCGACAGCGAGCTGGCGGGGCGCTTGCACGCCAAGACCGGCGGTTTAAAAGATGTGAAAAGCATCGCGGGTTATTTGCTGGACCAGCACGGGCGCCGGGTAGTGGTAGTATGCCTGCACAATCATCCGGCCGCGGATACGCGCGCCGGCGAGCAGGTGCAAGACGCCTTGCTTAAATGGTTGTATGAGCGGCCGTGAAGGACATTGCCTTGTTAACAGGTTGTTGAAAAAGTCCATCCGTGGCCTTTTTCAACACGCAAAGCAAAAAGCGGCCGCTCCTGCGCATGCTGCGATGCACAGGGATGTGCGAGTGTCCTGAGAGGCAGGATGCCGAGAACGACCGGCATTCGTGCATCCTGCACAGCATGGTTTTTGCTTTGCTTCATTTTTCAAACACTTAGCGTGTTTGAAAAATCCGCCGGGAGCGGATTTTCGCGTCAGCCCCGTAGGGGCTTGGCGCAGGGATGCGTCAAGCAAAAATG
>DATGVQ010000107.1:0-3339 GCA_035300145.1 Acidiferrobacterales bacterium
GACAGGTCGGATGGCGAGATGCAGCTCGTCAATCAGGGCGGCGCGCAGATACTGGCGAATAGTGGATACGCCGCCGCCGAGGCGGACGTCGCGGCCGCCCGCTGCAGCGCCCGCCTGCTCCCAAGCGGCGTGAATGCCTTCGGTGACAAAGCGAAACTCCGTACCTCCCGCCATCCTGAGCGGCGCCCGCGGGTGATGCGTCAGCACGAAGACGGGCGTGTGATACGGCGGCTCGTCGCCCCACCAGCCCTTCCAGCTGTCGTCCGGCCACGGGCCTCGGACAGGACCGAACATGTTGCGCCCAAGAATCCAGGCACCGATTCCGGCAAAGCCTTGCTCCGCAATTCCGTTGTCGACTCCCGTCTCTCCATCGTCATGGCCGTGCATCCTGCGCCATACGCGTGTGTGGAAGAACCACTCCATCAGCTCAGGGCCCCTGACGCCGAGCGGATTCTGGAGATCTTGGTTCGGCCCAGCACCGTAGCCGTCGATGGAAATCGCGAAGCTTTGGACGCGGAGTTTCGACACTACATTCCTCGCTGCTTGGTCAGTGGGACGGCCCAGCGGTGGGCCACCTAACTAGAAATAGACACCAAATAAATATCTAAAATTTTATCAGGTTAGTTTATAAACATAGCTGCATCGTAAACCTAACCTAAAATCAGGGCAATAAAATCCATATCGGGCTTTTCGACGCGTTTCAACACACCACCATGCCGCGAACCGCTAATCCAGCGTAATTAATAAATTAGTATCCACAATGTTAAGATACAAGATGCGACCCCATTTGCGTGCAATCTTACTTCATGCCATCACTCATTTCGGTCCTTGCAAATTGGGAGGAGTCCTATAGATACCGCGCTAATGATAAATCGCCTGCACCCCTTGCATATTGTTCCCATCAGGCGTGTTAAAGTACATGATGTCAAATTGCGGTGGCGACGCTTGGAAAAAACTCCGCGTGATCCCGATATAAGGCCCGTCATGGTACTGCGCCCAGTTGCGCGTGAATAAGAGGCTGTAACCGGCCGGTAGTGGCAGAAAGGTCGGTAGCGGGGTCGCTGCCGGCGGATCGAAACCACCCGGATTCAGCTCCACCATCGGCGTAGCGCAAGTGATTTGGCCGTTCCATACGTTCTTCTCTAGCTGGCACCAGTGCGTTCGACGCGCCGATGTGCCGCTCACGGGATTGTTGACGTCTTGGAGTACATACTGGAAACCGGCGCAGCTGTCTGCGGTGTTCGACGGCCCTTTATTCGTGGCCACGGCGATATAATTGCCATCCGGACTGATTGCCGCCAGCATATCGCCCCACTCCGGACCGACTCCCATCTGCCGGTAAATTGGATCCACGGGCGGCTCCCGGACAGGGGCGATTCCCCTGGCCAAAATGCTACCCCAGGACTTTTTCGGCGTGCACATTGCATCGAGCTCCACGACATGAGTACGCAAGACGGGCACCAGGGCGGAACCGCCCGGAATCCCCGGGCACATTCCGCCTGTCCCGTCATAGCGGGTGTTGTTCCACCACGCATTGACCGACTCTCCTTGGTAACAGCGGCGGACGAACGAAATCCTCTGGCCGTCAAAACAAGAGTTTTGCTCGAGGTTCGGCATGGCCGAAACACGCCCGGTCAGGCAATTGGGGTCATTCAACTGATTCGGCGCGAATTCCGCGACTTCGATCGAACCGCTCGTGAAATCTACGGAATAGATTTGCGGATTGTTTTCTGTCTGGCTTGTTAGGGCGGGAACCTCGATCGGTCTCACCAATACGTTGAATAGGCCCCGACTCGGATGCAGCCAGGTGGACCAGCCGTGGGCCTCGGAATTATAACCGTAAAAGTAATTCAGATTCGTATGCAGCCAAGTTCTTGTAGTGGGTTCCCAGGTGTCGAGCCAAAGCGTGGTGCGGCCGTAGCTGCAAGTTTTTCCGTTTTCCGGGTTTTCCGGGTCATAGGCCGGGCAGTTCGGTTTCGCGCGGGCCGTGAGCAGCGCATTCAGGCCGGGCGAGGCACTAGCCACTTGCGTGCCCCATTGATAGTCGCTCGCCATCGAGCCGCTCAGAATCACGTCCGCCGGAAAATTTGGATCGCTGGCATTTGCACCCTTCACGCTATCATCGCGCCTGTCGACGTAAACCACGTTATAGTTTGCGTCGATCGGATTGCCGGCGCAGCGGTATCGGAAATCCGGCACGATCTGCGTGCAGCCGCCTGCCGCGGCGCTGAGATCGAATAAGGCTGCCGCAGCGGCGAGAAAAATCAACGTTATGAGGCGTTTCGTCGTCTTGATTTTCATAGAAAAATACCTCTCTCGATTCGAATTGATGATAGTCCCTTGGTGGTGCGCGACGGGGTGGATATATGACAGCGACCCCATTTGTTTCAATCCCTAAACCTTGACCGGTTTTGCAACGGGGCCGACCCTCCCGCTCGGCCCGCACTCGCGCAAGCGTCCAAACTGTCTCGAAATCAGCCACCTCGGGCCGATGCATGGCCCGAAGACTCCCCGCAAAACCGCAATTTTCACTAAAAACTGGTGCGATTGATTGCGATTGACTACTCGCGGGCTCAGCGATAGATTGATGGTTGGCGAAAAGGGGCGTTTAATTTCCCTATTCGCTCCCGGCGACGATTCCGGTATTCCTACCTGCTGCATCGCGTTCAAGGCGCGATAGCCTGTCATATATCCACCCCGTCGCGCACCACCAAGGGACTACCATCAATTCGAATCGAGAGAGGAGGTTCCCGTAAAAGGTGTACGCGAAGCGTTGCTGCTGGCAGCCCTTGTCCTTGTGCCGCTTTGCAGTGCGGCGCAATGGTCGTCATCCCAACCGCTTTCGAGCTCCGCATCTCCATCGCGCATCCGATACAACTTTGGATGGGCGATCGATGTGGACGCGGCCGGCGTGGTGCACGCGGCATGGCTGATGGTCAGGTTTGGGTCATCAATTCGGATGGGACGGGAAGCAAGCAATTGACCGAAGACTGTAGTCACAGAAACAGCGATGACCCGTCCTGGTCGCCCGATGGGAAGAAAATACTATTCAGCACTGGCAGGAGTGGAAGGAATGAGCTGTGGGTCATGGATGCCGATGGCAGCAATGAAAAGAGAATCTCGGATATTGAAGCCTTTCCATTTCCAGGCCGTGCCTCGTGGCAGCCATTTTTTTGACCGCGCGCGGTTGCGGTCTCGCGCGCGCGTACGCGGGTCTCCTCGTTGACCGGCTTAGACTTGCACAGCGACATGTCGCGCGTGCGCGCGATGTCAGAGGATGGCCAAGCGCGCCGGGCAGCACGCGGTTACGCTACGCGTGCGCGCGCGGCCCATTGACAG
>DATGVQ010000108.1:0-27995 GCA_035300145.1 Acidiferrobacterales bacterium
CAACACGGCCGGATAGGGAGCGCCGTCCTTTACGTTGTGATAAGGCGAATAGGCGTAGAGGGCATTGAACTGGTCACTATCCTTCACCGTGCCGAACTCCGTCACGTTGAACGCTCCGTTTGGCGTCAGCTCCACGCGCAGCATATCGTAGATTCCCACCAAGCTCACCACCGCGCGGAAGAGGTCCGGCCGCTGCGTGAGAATCGCCCCCATGAGCAGCCCGCCATTGCTCCTTCCCTGCGCGGCGAGCTTGTCGCGCGTCGTGTAGCCACGGTCGATCATGTGCTGAGCGCCGGCGATCATGTCATCGAACACGTTCTGCTTCCTGGTGAGATTGCCGCCCAGATGCCATGCCTCGCCGAATTCTCCGCCGCCACGGAGATTCACGACCGCCAAGATGCCGCCGTGGTCCAGCCACACCCGATTGGTCGGCGAGAAGGATGGCCGCTGGCTCAAGCCATAACCGCCGTAGCCGTACAGCAGCATGGGGTTCGAGCCGTCACGCTTGGTGCCTTTCTTCATCAGGATATTCACCGGCACCTTCGTGCCATCCTTGGAGACTGCCATTTCCCGAACGACTTCCGCGTCGTCGAACCGGACCTTCGATTCGCCGGCGAGCGCGGTCCTGACGAGCTTGTCTTCCCGCGGTGAATAGCGGTACCAGGCAAAGGGTTTCACATAGCTCTGGCTTCCCAGGAGAACATCGTCGCCGTCCAGACGCTCGCCGATGGAAGCGCTGGACACGGGCTCGGTCGGCAGCGCGGGCAGTGACTTCCCGGCGAGATCGAATACCCGGATTTCCGAAGGGCCGCCCACCATGTAGGCCACGTAGAGCCGCGTTTTGGCCGGCACCATCGATTCAATGACCGCGTCGCCTTGGGGCACCAGCAGCGTTGCGCTCGCCAGATCGGGCCTGGACATCGGCATCGTGACGATCTTGCCGCGCGGCGCGTCCTTGAGCGAGAGCGCATAGAGCTTGCCGTCCGGCCCCAGCCCGATGCGCCGGATCTTGTCGGCATGGTCCGCAACCCGAATCCACTCCCCTTTCGGATTGCGCAGGTAATACGCAAACTCGCCGCCGTCGCCGTTGGCCACGCTCGCCAGGACGTAACGCCCGTCGCGCGTCGAGCTCAGCGCCGTTTCCGCAATGCGCGGGAATTCCCTGCCGATGACATAAGTATCGGCGCTCGCGGGCGTGCCGAGCTTGTGGAAATAGACTTGCTGGTAAAAGTTGACGTCCTCCTTGGCGCGCTCGTTTCCCTGCGGGTATCGGGTGTAGTAGAAGCCCGTCCCGTTGTCGTCCCAGGCGATGCTGCCGCCCGCGGTGGCGTACTGAACGCGCGGAACAACGTCGTCGAGCTTCTTGCCGGTGCGAGTGTCGAACACATGCGCCGATCCGTCTTCGCTGCCGTTTTCCGATAGCGCGACGGCGACATACTTGCCGTCGAGCGACGGCGCATAGAAATCGATCGCGGTGGTGCCCTTCGCGTTCAGCGTGTTGGGATCCAGGAGAATCCGTTCGGATTTTACGTCACCGGCCGATTTCATGACCACCAGGAAGGGCTGGTTCTTCGGCGGCTGGAGCTTCATCGCGAAGAGCGCACCGCGATAGTGAAAGCCGTAATAGCGAAAGGGCGCGCTGCCGAGCAGTTCCTTGAAACGCGCCTGAAGCCCCCGTCGGGCCGGCAGCGCGTCGAGCACGCTGCGGGTGAGGTCCAATTGTTTCGCGCTCCAGGCCTTTACGGCGGGATCGCTCCCATCTTCGAGCCAGCGGTAATCCTCGGTGATCTGGACGCCATGATAGGAATCGGTGATTGGCTTCTTGGGAGTCTCCGGGTAATCCAGGGCATGAGCGTTGGCGGCCAGCACCAGCACTCCCACGATAGCGGTGCAAATGGCGGTGATACGAAAATCAGATCGCAAAGACATTAGAGACGCGAGCCGCTTGGGATTGATGCCATACCTGGGCAGTCGGAAAGGGGAATAGGGAAATTAAACGCCCCTTTTCGCCAACTATCAATCTATCGCTGAGCCCGCGAGTAGTCAATCGCAATCAATCGTACGAGTGTTTGGTGAAAATTGCGGTTTTGCGGGGAGTCTTCGGGCCATGCTTCGGCCCGGGGTGGCTGATTTCGAGACCGTTTGGACGCTTGCGCGAGTGCGGGCCGAGCGGGAGGGTCGGCCCAGTTGCAGAACCGGTGCAACTTCTGCCACAACCGGAATTACGCCGGCGAACAGAACGTCCCGCGCCTTGCCGGCCAACGCGAAGACTACCTGGTGAAGGCGCTGCGCGCATTTAAGAGCGATAGCGTCGCGGCTACGACGCGGCGATGGCCGACGTTCTCTACGCGATAGCGACGCGCAGATCCGCGATCTCGTGTACTTTCTGGCGCGTCTGCGCTGACGTGTCGCCGCCGGTCTAAGTTGAATCCCCGGGTTCCGCTGCGCTTCACCCAGGCTACGGAACTAATACGGCACGGCGTGCGATGGAGGCAAAGAATAAAGCCCGGCGGGCCGGGCTTCGGTCATTGCGTTTGCTTCACTTCCCCGGGTTTCGCTTGCGCTCAACCCACGCTACGCGGGCTGAGCAAGCCAAAGAGCAAAATCAGGATCGTCACGATCGCTCCCTCCCTGATAGTCCAGCTACTTTTGGGTAGCCTCCACCCTGATCTGGCCGCCCGCGTAGGGGAATCGCCGCACGGCATAAGGCTGGAATGCGCCTCGCCCGAAGGCCGGGTTCTCCTTGACGCGGTAGGACACGACGTTGTATGTCTCCGCCGGCGGGGTCGTCCACTCGACGTGATAGCCGATCGTAGGCTTGACGCCCAGGAAGACGGCCACGGCGAAGTAGCCCTTGAAACTCGCGCAGGGAGAGAACTTGCCGATCGCTTTCCAGAGCGTGCTCCACTCCTCATCGGTGCGCACCACGACGACCATGGGGTTTGCCACGGGAGACAAGCCCTCCCACTCCATGGGAGGGACTAGGGGCAACGCGTGGTCCCAGCTGTCCACGGGACGAAACCTGCCTCCGACAAGCGCATTGTCGGCAACGACCAGTCTGAGGCGGAAGCCCCCGTCCGTTCCCGCCTTGTCGCCCAGGACATCGCTGTCCTGCTCCCCCGTCAGGAGGAGAAGGGCGTAGACGCCGTCGCTGGCCCAAGCGCCAAGCAGGTAATTGGACTTGCCGCCGCATCTCGTCCGCAGCTCGTCCGTAAGTTGAGTCTCCTCGAGGTCGCGCCTGAGCGCCGGGAACGAGAATATCTCGTTGGCCAGCCTCCTCGGGCCACTGCCTTGATCCCGGTATCTCGGCAGGCCGGACTTGTCGATCGCGGCCGCGGCGATTTCTGCCCTGGTTCTGAGCACCTCGAAGTGCCGCATCACGTCGGGCACATCGCGGAACATGGGCCCAAAATCAGCCGCGATCTCGCGCACGGCGTCGGCGCCCTTGAGCCGCAGCACGGTGACATCGGGAACGTCGAAGGCCGTCTTTCCGTCTCGATAGGCCAAGGCGGCGCGCAGCGCCGTCGCCGGCTCATGGACTTCGGACGGATCGAAGGCAAACTCCTCGTCGCAGTCCCGGGCCTTGCGGCCCCGCGCCACGAGCCCTGCATTCTGCTTCCTGCACTTCTCCATCTCTCGCGCGGCCTCGCGCCCCGCGTTCTGGGCGCCCTCGACCTCGGCGCGTATGGCGGCAAGGTAGGGACCAAGGATGGGCGCGCGCGCGGCGAGCTGCTCAGCTTTGTCGCCGATGCCAATGGTAACCGTCGGATCGGAGCGGGAATGCGCGGGGCCGGCCAGCGCGGCCGCGGCGGCGAGCAGCATGATGAGCAGGCAGCCCTTTCGTTCAGCAGCACCTGTCATAGCGCCATCCTCCTTACCTCGGCAAGCAGATCCTCGAGGGGAATAGGGGAAATTAAACGTCTCTTTTCGCCAACCATCAATCTATCGCTGAGCCGGCGAGTAGTCAATCGCAATCAATCGCCGCCTTCCGGCCCTAAGTCGATGATCCAATCGGCGGCTTTAATGACGTCGAGATTGTGTTCGATCACGATAATGGTATTGTTGTGGTCGCGCAGGCGGTGCAGCACCGCCGGCAAACAGCTTGCGCAAGGGAGAAGGAACGTCCCTGCGCGGCGGTGAGGCCGGGGGACACCTGGCCGTGGAGCCAGTAGGGGCATCAGCAATTGGCCGATCAAGAAGTTGCCAATTGGGCGGTCTAAAAGAATACAATTGGACGCAATGGGGGACAACTCTACCCCCGCTATCTTTTGCCCCGCCTGCGGCGAGCGCTGGCGGATACACCGGCCTGGCGTGCAAACCATCAAGTGAGCGGGTCATCGCCGGGACTTTGCCAACTTCAATTCCTCCCACATCCAGCCGAAGTCATAGGGCGCGGTTCCTTGCTCGGCGGCGCGGCGTAGCTCGTGGTTTTCCAGATACTTAAGCCATGCGATGACCTGCTCGCGCCCCTTCTTGCTCCTGATGCACTGCCGCGGAGTTTTCCCGTCCAACGCGGGGATGGGCTGGTCCAGGCACTGGCGGTAATGCCGATCGAGATAGTCGTGCACGATCCCGGCGGCGACCTCAGGATCGATCGTGTCGGCGGCGCGTCCGCCGTCCGCGGTTTGCGGAACCGGTTTATCCTCTGCCATCAGTTGTTCCGGGGTCTGCACCTTGGTCAGGGGTGGACTGACCAGATCGCGAAGGAGTGCCATTAGCGTATTTTTGCCCCGCTCTGTCCGCTCCAAGGAGTTGGCTGTGAAGGTCAGCGCCTTTGGTAGCAGTTCAAGTGTACCGCTGATGGGGAGCTGACCGTTGTAGAAGGATTCGATGGACAGATCCTGTCCAGGTGTTTTGCCGGTGCCCTTGAATTCCGGCAGCCACGTCCATACCGGCTCACCGGCGGGATCGCGTTCCCATTCGGAGGCCGCATCCAGGCGTTCTATAATTGCGTTTCGATCGTTATCGTCAAACGGAAAGCGGCTTTCGGTAAACACCAGTGGCTCGCCATCGCGGTTGACCATTTTGGGCAGCGGTGCGTGTAGCCGTTCCAGGGTATGCATGAGCCAGATCTGGGTGAATGCGGGGCAGGATTGCTGCAGCAGCTGCCTGTCGAGCGCTTCCGGCGGCAGCGCCTTGGCCACGGCCTCCTTGTCGGCCAGCCGGCTTAGTTTTTTGATCAGTTTCTTGCGGGTGTTGTCCAGCACCTTCAGCAAGTCTTGCGACGCTTCCTGGGCAAACGGCAGGATGCCGCCGGAAAAGATATATTTGCCGTCCGACTTCAGCGCCCGGGCCGCGATCCGGTCCCACTGGACCAAGCCTTGCGTGCCCAGGTGTTCATAGACGCGGATGGGCTCGCCGCCGCGCACTAGGTCGCGCAGGTCGCCATGATGGCCGGGCGAGACGGCGATCACTTCGTAGAGGGAGAGAACGGAATCGCGAAGCTGTTGCAGATACCGGCGGCCGGGGACGCTTTCGCGCCAGCCCCGGTGCTTCAGGTAATCGTCGATGGGATTCTTACCGTCCGGTGCGAAGTCGCGGCTGATGAAATCCTCGAACATCATGCCGAACAGCATACCTCCGTAGCCGTGCTCGGCCAGTTCCTGGGCAAGTTCTTCGTGGCTGATGCCCATGCGGTCGCAAACCGGGGCGAGATGGGCGTCGAATACGGCCGCCTGTTGGTCCTCCCAGTCGGGACGAGCAGCCCAATTCATAATGTTGCGTATCGCTTTATCAGTATCGCTATGGTTTCCCATGCTCTTTTTTCCGTGGGGGCTCTGTTCTTTGGTGACGGGTGATGCATTAGGGTATTAGCTTACACCAAGGAGCGCAGCGTTTGGACACTTTACTCTATCAAGTGACGCACCCGCGTGAGCCTACAGACAGGCTGCAGTAAACAGATTCATTTTTCGGTTCAATTTCTGTTATTGCTTGACTTAGCCCAACTTCCTCGCCAAGCCTTCCGCCCCGCACCATTGTATGGTGCGGATGATCCAATCGGCGCATCATCTCAATAGATAAAGATGTCAGGAACCTTTTATTAATTCTGCCACAGAAAAAAGGCGACCGCCTTGCGGTTCTCGGCCGAACCTAATATAATTGGACATATAATTGAATTAGGAGGGTGCGCCATGGGGCAAGTGACCATTTATCTGGATGACGAGAACGAGAAGCGCCTCAAGGCCGCAGCCAAGGCAGCGGGAGTGCCGGTGAGCCGCTGGGTGGCGAGGATGGTTCAGGAAAAGGCGCATACCGTCTGGCCGGAATCGGTGCGCCGGCTTGCGGGCGCCTGGCAGGATTTTCCTGACCTTGAAACCATCCGGGAGACAGAAGGAAAAGACAGCGCGCGGGAAGCGTTCTGATGTATGTCCTGAATACCAACACACTAATCTATTTCTTCCGTGGCCAGGGAAAGGTGGCGGAACGCCTGCTGGCTACGCCGCCTGTCGAGGTGGCAATCCCAGCGGTCAGTGTATACGAGCTGGAAGTCGGTATCGCTAAATCGGCCCACCCGGCCAAGCGGCGGCAACAGGTCGATGATTTGCTGGAAGCGGTCACGGTGCTGCCCTTTGACAGGGCTGCGGCGGTGGCCGCCGCCGGCGTGCGGTCCGCGCTGGAAAAAGCCGGCCGGCCCATCGGGCCTTTGGATACCCTTATCGCCGGTACCGCTCTAGCGCACCGGGCCACCCTGGTCACGCACAACACGCGCGAATTTAAGCGTGTGTCGAAGCTGGCCTTGATCGATTGGTACGACTGAGACCAACCCACGGCGAAAAAAAGCTCGGTGTCGCTTTAGTCTCTGGCGATCGACACGCCGAACGAGGTGATTGTCGTGGATGCCCGCTCTTGGCCCGCAAGTTGACCTTCCAATAACCCATAAAACGGCGCGCAATTATGCAGGCGCAAGTCTATGGTTAGCGAAGTTACAGTTTTATGTTGCTTTTCCCGCCCACGCCGAATTATTAACCTATTTTCCGTTTCAGGTCTCCGGTTTTTCCGAGCACCGGTTTAAGATACCGCCCGGTATAAGAGATTGAATGGTCCGCAATCTCTTCGGGTGTGCCGACGGCGACGATATCCCCCCCGCCATCGCCGCCTTCCGGTCCTAAGTCGACGATCCAGTCGGCAGTTTTAATGACATCGAGATTGTGTTCGATTACGATAATGGTGTTGTTGTGGTCGCGCAGGCGATGCAGCACCGCTAAGAGCTGTTTAATGTCGTGAAAATGCAAGCCGGTAGTGGGCTCATCTAAAATATATAAAGTGCGGCCGGTGTCCCGCTTGGAAAGTTCGCGCGCGAGTTTAATGCGCTGCGCCTCGCCGCCGGACAGGGTGGTTGCGCTCTGTCCCAGGGTAATATCGGGTTTCTCCATGAGAGAAAGAAACTGGCGCGCATACACCGAGAGCGACTCCACATAGCGGCGTTGCCCCTCGGCATAAAGGGTATTGAAGGCAAGCGAAGACTTGCCGGAACCGGACAGGCCGGTAATGACGATTAGCTTGTCACGCGGTAAGTCGACGTCGATATTTTTGAGGTTATGGGTACGCGCGCCGCGGATGCGGATACTTTCCATAAGTATTTCCTAGCGTAAAGTTAACTTGTTACTATACGGTGAATTGCTGGTATAAGGCAGATGGTTCCGGTGCAGGGACTTGAGAGGGTTTGGCGCAGATCATACACACTGAACACCACGGTGACTACCGAGGGGTTTCCGAAATTCTTGGTAATTCGCCGCGACAACATCGGCGATTTGGTCTGCACGCTGCCACTTATTGCGGCGCTACGTCACCACTATCCTAAGCCTTCATCGCTGCTCTTGTGAACACCTATAACTGCGGAGTGCTTGAAGGTACGTCTGATGTGGATGCTGTCTACGCCTACGCCAAAGGAAAGCACCGTGCCTCAGAACAGTCGCTGCTCGAACTGTACTGGACACGGCTAAAAATGCTACGCGCGCTGCGGCGCCAGCACTTCGCCCACAACAAAGCGGCCCTCGGAGAATCGAGGAGATGAATGCCATTGGCAGTCAATCAAATCAATACCCTGCGTCACGCGCGCAGATTCGGGCCGCCACGTTCAGTTTCGCGACAGCAATGAGGCGTAGAACCCGCGCGTGGCAGGTTTTTCTCCGAGCGTGATCTTATGTCGTTCGCGACGTGGTACTTCCCTTTCTTCCTGGTCGCTATCTCGACCGTCTTCTGGTTGCTGCCCCGCCGTCGCCTGGCATTCATTGTCCTCGCCTCGCTCGTTTTCTACAGTTTCTGGGACGTCCGATTCTGCTCGCTCCTGATCGCGGCGGCGGCCAGCGACTATCTGTGCACTCGCGGGATCGAGGAAGCTCCTCCACCCCCCGCAACGGTGCTTGCGATCGGCATGTTTCCCACGGCGTGGCTCCTCGTGATAGCCCAGTTCAAGGAGGTCGCCGGATTCCATGTCGCTGCGACCGCCCTGGCATGCCTGGCGTTTTGCCTGCTCTTCATCGCCGGCTCCAGGCTGAAGGAAGAGAATCGCCGCCGCTTCCTCCTCTACCTGGCGGTCGGCGTCAACCTGGGGATCCTGGTCTTCTTCAAGTATGCGAACTGGTTTTCCGCCGGCCTCCTGGACATGCTTCAACGTATTGGCATCTCCGCGGACTGGGTTCTGTTGGACGTCCTCCTGCCCGTAGGCATTTCGTTCCATACGTTCCAGTCCATCGCCTACGTGGTGGACGTCTTCGATAAACGTTGTAAGGCGGAACGGGATTTCTGGCGCGTCCTCTGCATGATCATGTTCTTCCCCCAGCTCGTCGCGGGTCCGATCGAGCGCGCGGCCGCATTGCTTCCGCAATTGAGATTCGAAAGGCAATTCGATTGGCGGTTCGTCGTTTGGGGGCTGCATCTGCTGCTCCTCGGATATTTCCTCAAAGTCTTTGTCGCCGACAATTGCGCCGTCATCGCCGACTATTTCTTCAAGAGGATCCACCTCGGGGAATCCTTCGGCGTCGGCTGGTCCCTGGCCGCCACGGGGGCCTATGCGGCCCAGATCTATGGGGACTTCGTCGGCTACAGCTACATCGCGCGCGGCTCCGCGATCCTGCTGGGAATCGAGCTCACGCGAAACTTCGAGCTGCCCCTGTTGGCCCGATCCCCAGGCGAGTTCTGGCGCCGCTGGCATATCTCGCTGTCGACCTGGATCAGGGATTACGTGTTCCTCCCCCTCTCGCTATCTATCTCCTACCACAATCGATCGTCACCCTCGAGCAGGCCCGCCGTCAACGACCTGGCGATCGTCTCGTCTTGCCTGATCGTGACGATGCTCCTCGCCGGCCTTTGGCATGGCGCCGACTGGCATTTCATCGCGTTCGGGGGATTTCACGGGGTCTTGCAGGTCTTGTGGCTCGTCGTGCCCGGCGCGAAGGTCCTGTCGTCCTCGGCCGGTTTCCTTCCGAGGATCGCGTCCCGAATGCTGACGTTCGTCCTCGTTTGCATCGCGTGGATCCTGTTTCGCAGCGATTCCCTGAACGATGCCGCGCGCGTCCTCGCGTCCGTGGCGGGCGCCAACGGCACCGGCGCGGATGTCCCATCCGGTGTCGTTTCCTGGCTGGCCGTGCATGCCGTACCCCTCGTGCTCTTGATCGCCCTGGTTCGCAACGAAAAGGAGGAGGCCGACGTCGTGCGGCGCTCGAGGGCCACGCTCGCGATTGCATATTTCCTGATGATCATCCTGCTCGCTTCCTCCGAAGCGGGCCGCGCGCAGTTCATCTATTTCCAGTTCTGACCCGCCCATGGATCTCGATCGACTCGACTACGCGCCCAAGATCGTCGTCCCCGCGATCATCGCGGTCGTCGCCCTGGGGATCCTCGAATTCTGGGCCTACTTCGGATTCCACGAGTCTTCCGCCGAGCGCAACGCGTTCGGCTATTCCCGGGATGCGTCCTTCTCGGTCGAGGGGTCGTTCGTGGTGATCACGACGGCGTCGTCACGGAGATTCTGGACGCAGCGATACCCGCAGGCGAAGCTGCCGGGCTGGAAGCGAATCATGGTGATCGGGGACTCGGCCGCGCGCGGCCCGTCGCTCGATGGCTCCGTCACCGAAACGCTCCGCAGGCAGTTGAGCGAGCGCTGCGCGATGCGCACGGAGGTGTGGAACTTGTCGAGCCCCGGCTACGGTTCCCGCCGCAAGCACGTAGTGATCGACAAGGCGCTCGAATTCCATCCCGACCTCATCATCTATCACGCCGGCATTACGACTGAATACGAAGACAGTCGCGAGTGGGAAAGGTATATGGAATATCACTCCTGGCACCCGCGCCATTGGGTGGACCAGCTTCCGTTCCTGGGCCGCGTCAAGCTCTCCAAGCTGGAGAGGCTCTACTGGCAATGGCTGCCGGAGGACGTTCGAGCGGCGTCTCTGGAAGGTCCGCTCGCGATGAAGATTGGCGCGATCGCGAGCAAGACGGACTCGCGGTACTGGATGCCGAAGATGCTCTCGAATCTCGACCGCACGGTCGAAGAGGTTCGGGAGGCCGGAGTTCCGATTCTCATCCTGGTGAAGGCGAGCTTCGATCCGGCCAGCGGGCGCGTCACCGACGCGGGGCTCGACAAAGCGATCGCCGAGCGCTATGCCTCGCGCCCGGGAGTCATGGTTGCCTCGAATCGGGAGCTATTCTCGTCGCGTCCCGACGTATCCGCGCTGTTCCGCGACACCTCCCACTGGACCTCCGCGGGCACGAACGTGGTCGCCCAGGCGCTCGGGAATTCCGTGGGTCGTCTCTTCAACGGCGGAGGCAGTTGCTCGCAGGGGGGCATCAGGACTGCGCGACGGTGATTGGCGGATTTCGCGCAAGATACTTGTCGACGGCAAGCTCCCAGCGGGTGGCGCCATCGTCCGCCCGCTCCAGCAGATCGAAGCCGAGCCGGCCGTAGTGCTCTTCCACGAGCTTGTTGCGTTGGGTAGGAAGATAGGTGCCGATCAGCCTTCGGATCCCTTGGAGTCTGGCATTGCGCACGATCTCTTCCAGGACCGCGTGCTCGACCATTCTTCCGAGAACCCGGCAGCTCATCAACCAGGTGTCGATCTGCCAATCCTGTTGGTTTCGCGCGCAGATCACCGCGCAGATCATGCCGTTGTCCCCGAAGGAATCCGTCAGGCGGACCTGGAGGGTGAAAAAGGCCGGATCGTTCTCGAGCCGTGCGATCTGCGCCTCCGAATAGCGGCGCGTTGTGAGATTGAATTGATTCGACTTGTTGATCAACTGCGCGATGCGTGACCGGCCCAGGGGGTCGAAGGGACGGAAATGGATCGTCATCCCGAGCGACCGCAGGTAATCGTCGATGCCGGTCGCACTCTCCTTCAGCGCGATGCGAAGCGCATTCTCCTGATAGATGTCGGCACGCCTTTGGTCCTCCGCCGAGAAGGTTACGGCCTCGAAATAGCCGGCTGCGAGCATGGTGCGCGCGTAGAGCGCGGGATCGTCAGGCAGCTCCGGTACCGCGACTTCCGGGAGAATCTCTCGGACCAGGCCGCGTTCCACGGGGCTGTCGTCGAGCAGGACCATCGACTCCAGCCCCAGCGAAAGCGCCTCGGCGATCGCGCGGATGTTCGTCGCCTTGTCGTTCCAGTTCGCCTGAAAGATGGCGACATGGTGCTCGCGCAGCAGCATCTCTGGATGATTCCTGAAAGGCTCGCGCGCGGTTTCATCGTCGTTCTTCGAGCAAACCGCGAGCACGACTCCGCGCTCGCGCAGCTCGAGCGCCGTGCGCTGCACGTTCAGAAACGCTTCGCCGGTGGCATCGCCCTGGCCAAGAACGATGCCGGGCAAGCCGTCATCGCCGATCACGCCACCCCACAGCGTATTGTCCAGGTCGAGGACGAGGCAGCGTCGGCTCTTGCCGCGTAGCGCCGCGATGAGCCGACAGACGAAGTCGGCGTAGACCGGCAGGAACCTGTTCGCGAATGGGATCTTGCCTATGTTCCACAGCGTCGGGTCGTGCCACTCGGCCAAGCCGACACTTTCGGCCAGGCCTGCGACATCGAGGAGAAAGTCCTGGCTGCCGCCGAGCCTCTCGACCAAGCGGCGATTGAACCCGTCGACCAAGTGGCGCGGCGTTCCCGGCAGGGCCAGGTCGAGACTTCCAAGGCTCGTTTCGACCGGCCGCGCCAAAGTCTGAAGAATGCAGATCGCGTCGCCGTTGGCCCTGAACCCGTTGCGGATCGCGTCGAGCTGTTCGAGTGCCGCGGCTATCGCCTGGCTGGCGCCCGCCGCGTCGCCCGGCATCGATCGAAGAGGCAAGCCGCGATAATCGAGGGCGAGGAGCACGGCGTCGGGCCGGGCTCGGTTGATGGCGGAAGCGGGATCCAGTGCCTCCTGGGCGCTTTGGTCGAACTTCCCCTCGATGCACTCCAGCGCGATCCCATGGCGGGCCGCCGTCGCGATCAGCGGCGACACCAGGTAATGGGTCGTGGCATTGCTCGTGATCCCGAGGCGGAACGGCGCCAGCGGATGAATCGCCCCAGGGCTTGCGCGAAGCGCGTTGATGACCTTCGCGAGACGATTGAGCTTATTCTCGTCGAGGGCGTAGGAGGCAAGGGCGCGAACGCGCTCGCCCTGCGGCCCCTCGGAACCGATCAATGCCTTGCATCTTTCGGAAAAATCTCCAGGCGCCCTGGGCAGCCAGGAGAGTTCCGCAAACAGTTCGTCGCTCATTGGATCAATCGCGCCGCGAGGTTCCTGTCGGCTGCGCGAGGCCGCGAAATCAATCAACGTCCCTGCTTCGAGTGGAGCAGATCGATCAACGCGCCGACATTCTGCAATTGGCTGGTTTCCGAAGCCGAAAGCCTGACGTGGAAGGCCCGTTGCACGGAGAGCATGAGAGTAATGTGCGCAAGGCTGTCCCAGCCATCGATGTCCGTCGCGCTCATTTCCCGCGAAAGCACCAGCGAATCGTCGGCGAAAACGTCGCGAAAGACTTCCGTCAACTTCGTCAATATGCCGTCTTCCATGGTCCTTCCCCCGGCGCCGCGGCCAGGAGAAGCGCGGCGCGAATCACGGCGCCTCCTTCCGAGCGGCGTCGATGAAGTGGTCCTGCTTGACAATGGCGCGGTCGGCGTTGAGCGCAAACAGCAGGCAAGCGAGCGATCCGGGAATAGGGAAATTAAACGCCCCTTTTCGCCAACCATCAATCTATCGCTGAGCTGGCGAGTAGTCAATCGCAATCAATCGCACGAGTGTTTGGTGAAAATTGCGGTTTTGCGGGGAGTCTTCGGGCCATGCATCGGCCCGGGGTGGCCGATTCCGCCGCTCTCTGAATGACGGGTTGTGGCCGCAAGTTTACCTTCCAATAACAGAAAACGGCGCGAAATTATGCCAGCGCCGAATTATCAACCTATTTTCCGTTTCAAGTCTCCGGTTTTTCCGAGCACCGGTTTAAGATAGCGCCCGGTATAAGAGATCGAATGTTCCGCAATCTCTTCGGGTGTGCCGACGGCGACGATCTCCCCCCCGCCATCGCCGCCTTCCGGCCCTAAGTCGATGATCCAATCGGCGGTTTTAATGACGTCGAGATTGTGTTCGATCACGATAATGGTGTTGTTGTGGTCGCGCAGACGATGCAGTACCGCCAATAATTGTTTAATGTCGTGAAAATGCAAGCCGGTAGTGGGCTCATCTAAAATATATAAAGTGCTGCCGGTGTCGCGCTTGGAAAGCTCGCGCGACAGTTTAATGCGCTGCGCCTCGCCGCCGGATAGAGTCGTTGCGCTCTGTCCCAGCGTAATATAGGACAGGCCCACATCCAGCAGGGTCTCAAGTTTGCGTTTGACCACCGGAATCGCCTGGAAGAAGACATTCGCCGTTTCTACGGTCATGGTCAGAACTTCATGGATATTTTTGCCTTTGTAGTGGATTTCGAGCGTTTCCCGGTTATAGCGCATGCCTTTACACACATCGCAGGGGACATAGATGTCGGGCAGGAAATGCATTTCGACTTTGATCAAGCCGTCACCCTGGCAGGCCTCGCAGCGCCCGCCGCGCACATTGAAAGAGAAGCGTCCCGGGGTATAACCGCGCGCGCGGGCTTCGGGTGTGGCGGCAAACAGCTCACGCAGGGGAGTGAATAAGCCGGTGTAGGTGGCGGGATTCGAGCGCGGCGTGCGCCCGATCGGGCTTTGATCGATGTCTATCACTTTATCGAACTGCTCCAGCCCGGTAATACGCCGGCAAGGCGCCGGCTCAACATTGCTGCCATATAAATGTTTGGCCGCAAGCGCATAGAGGGTGTCGTTGATCAACGTGGATTTACCCGAGCCGGAGACGCCGGTGACGCAAGTCATTAGCCCGATGGGGATAGCGACATCCAGATTGCGCAGGTTATTACCGCTCGCGCCATGGATAATTAATTGCTGTTTTGAATCATTTTCTTTCCGTACTTCCGGAATAGGGATTTCTTCCGCTCCGCTTAAATAGCGGCCGGTGATGGAGGCCGGTGTTTTCGCTATTTCTTCCCAGTGGCCTTGGGCGACAACGTATCCGCCGTGCACGCCGGCGCCGGGGCCGATGTCCAAAACATGATCGGCGCTGCAGATCGCCTCTTCATCGTGCTCGACCACAATCACGGTATTACCGAGATCGCGTAAATGCCGCAGGGTCTCGAGTAAACGCGCGTTATCGCGCTGATGCAAGCCGATAGAGGGCTCGTCCAGGACATACATCACCCCCACCAAGCCGGCGCCGATCTGTGACGCCAACCGTATGCGTTGCCCCTCGCCGCCGGACAGCGTCTCCGCGGAACGCGCCAGGCTCAAATATTCCAGGCCGACATTGACTAAAAAGCCCAGCCGGTTGTTGATCTCTTTAACGATTTTATCGGCGATCTCACGGCGATTGCCTAGCAGGCGCAGCTTTAAGAAAAAATCGCGCGCCATCGTGATCGGCATCTGGGTAAGATGATGAATCGCGTTGCCGTCGATGAAGACATTGCGCGCCTCAAGGCGCAGGCGGCTGCCCTCACACTCCTCGCACGGCTGCGTGCTTAGGTATTTGGCAAGTTCCTCGCGCACGGTTTGTGAATCCGTTTCCCGGTAGCGGCGTTGCATGTTCGGAATCACGCCTTCGAACGGATGTTTCCGGCGGTATTTACCGCCGTTTCCGCTAAAATAGGTGAACGCGATCTGTTCTTCGCCGCTGCCGTAGAGGATGACTTCGCGCATGCGTTTGGGCAGTTTTGCCAGCGGCGTGTCAATGTCGAAGTTGTAATGTTTTGCCAGGCTCTCCAGCATTTGAAAATAGAACCCGTTTCGCCGGTCCCAACCACGGATGGCGCCCGCCGGCAAGCTGAGCGAGGCATCGCTGATGACGCGCGCCGGGTCAAAGAATTGCCGGACACCGAGGCCGTCGCAGCTGGGACAGGCCCCGGCCGGATTATTGAAAGAGAAAAGCCGCGGTTCTAATTCGGAAAGACTATAGCCGCATTGCGGGCAGGCATAGCGCGCAGAAAATAAATACTCTTTTGGCTTGCTTGGTTTTTGTCCGGGGTCCGCATCCTCGACGGTTGCTCCAGGCACCGTTCTACCTCCATCCCTGGAGTCGTCGTCCGGCAGGGTAACGGCGCGTGCCAGCGAACCTCCCAAGGCGAGCGCGGTTTCGAATGATTCGGCCAGACGCTGTTGCTGGCCGGCGCGCACCACTAAGCGGTCTATCACCACCTCAACCGTGTGTTTGCGGTTTTTTTCCAGGGTGGGCAGATGTTCCAGCTCCACCACCGTGCCGTCGATGCGCGCCCGCACATAACCCTGGGCGCGTAATTCTTCCAATAACTGCAGGTTTTCGCCTTTGCGCTCCTGAATAACCGGGGCCAATAACATGAGTTTTACGCCTTCGCCCAGGGCCATCACTTGGTCCACCATTTGACTGACGGTTTGCGCATTTAAACCGATGTTATGCTGCGGGCAACGCGGCTCGCCGACGCGGGCGAACAATAACCGCAGGTAATCGTAGATTTCGGTGACCGTGCCCACGGTCGAACGCGGATTATGCGAAGTCGATTTTTGTTCGATGGAAATCGCCGGGGACAAGCCTTCAATTAAATCGACATCGGGCTTTTCCATAAGAGAAAGAAACTGGCGCGCATACGCCGAGAGAGACTCCACATAGCGGCGTTGCCCCTCGGCATAAAGGGTATCAAAGGCAAGCGAAGACTTGCCGGAACCGGACAGGCCGGTAATGACGATTAGCTTGTCACGCGGTAAGTCGACGTCGATATTTTTGAGGTTATGGGTACGCGCCCCGCGGATGCGTATACTCTCCATAAGTATTTCCTAGCGTAAGGTTAACCTGTTACTATACGGCGAATTGCAGGTATAAGGCAAAGACAACAAATCCCCTGGCATTATTCATTTGCTTGAGCTGGAATGGCGCTCACAGGATGTTGAAAAACGGAGTTTTCCAATATCCTGCCAAATATTGCCTATTGTAAAGCATGCGTAAAATTCTCTTAAAGAATCAACCCATGACCCGCCTTGAGCGGCGTTCGGTGGCGGTGCTGGCCGGTATTTATGGTTTGCGCATTTTAGGGTTGTTTCTAATCCTGCCGGTTTTCAGCCTCTATGCCGCTCAGCTACAGGGCAATACGCCTTTCCTCATTGGTATGGCCTTAGGGATCTATGGCTTGACCAATGCAATATTGCAAATCCCGCTCGGCACCCTGTCTGACCACATTGGGCGCAAACCCGTCATTGCCGCGGGTTTGCTTATCTTCGCCTGCGGCAGCGTAGTTGCCGCGGTTTCCGATTCAATCACCGGTGTAATTATAGGTCGCGCGATTCAGGGCGCGGGCGCCATTGCCGCCGCCGCGATGGCCTTGGCCGCTGACTTGACCTCGGAAGAGCAACGCACCAAAGCCATGGCGGTGATCGGCATCACCATCGGCGTGGCCTTTGTCCTGTCCATGGTGCTGGGCCCGCTATTAAACAGGCTGATCGGCGTACCAGGGATATTTTGGCTGATCGCCGTGCTGGCTTTAGCCGCCATCGGGCTATTGTTTTTTGGCGTCCCCACCCCCGTGCGCACGCAGCGCGCCGGGCCGAAGCTGGCGCAATTCGCCCGCACCTTAAAGAATGGCCATCTGTTGCGGTTGGATATCGGCATCTTCTGTTTGCATTTGGTTTTGACCGCGATGTTTGTCGTGTTGCCGGGCGCTATGGTTGAAAACGCAGGGCTGCCAGTCAATCAGCATTGGCGGATTTACTTGCCGACTATACTGGCTTCGCTCGTGACCATGGCACCGTTCGTTCTTTTCGCCAACCGCAAGCAAAAGATGAGCAAGACATTGGCCGCGGCCGTATTCGTACTGATCGGGGCGGAGTCGATTTTCTTTTTTGGCTATCATTCTCTAGCGGGATTAGCAGCGGGACTTTGGCTGTTTTTTTCCGCTTTGAATCTGTTAGAAGCGCTGCTGCCGTCGCTGGTATCGCGCCTGGCGCCGGTGGAAAGCAAGGGCGCCGCCATCGGTGTCTACAGCACCGCGCAATTCTTAGGCGCGTTTGCCGGCGGTAGTTTAGGCGGCTTAGTGCATGGCCACGTGGGCATAGGCGGCGTATTCCTTTTTGCTCTGCTGGTGCTGGTCGGCTGGTTTTTGCTAGCCCTTACCATGCCTGAGCCGAAGTTTTTAGTAACCCATATTTTGCCCTTAAAATCCAAGCAGCTACAGCAGCCGCAGGCGTTAGCGCGGCAACTCGCGGCGATACCGGGCGTGGCCGAGGCAGTGGTGATCCCGGAAGAAGGTGTGGTTTATCTTAAGGTAGATCCCGCGCTTTTTAGCGAGCAGGCCATGGATTTATCGCATTTTCAGGCCTAAAGAGGATGTTGAAAAAGTCCATCCGTGGCATTTTTCAACACGCAAAGCAAAAAGCACGGTTTTTGCTTTGCTTCATTGTTCAAACACTTAGCGTGTTTGAACAATGGCGGTACGTCCCTATACCGCACCGCCGGCTATTGAAAAACGAGTTTTTCAATAGCCGGCTAATCGTCTGACGAGCCGCCTTGCAGAAGCCGGGCAAATCCGACTAATATGGACTACCCTAAACTCATCAAAGAGACATCGACATTTCCGAGGCATACAACTCTTTGATACAACGCGGAGGACACAACCATGGCGCGCGGTGTTAATAAAGTTATTCTAGTCGGCAATTTGGGCAAAGATCCGGAAATCCGTTATGCCCCTAACGGCAGCGCGGTGGCGAATATCTCGCTCGCCACCTCTGAATCCTGGAAAGACAAGACTACGGGTGAAAAGCAAGAAAAAACCGAGTGGCATCGGATAGTGTTCTTCGGACGTCTTGCTGAAATCGCCGGTGAGTATTTAAAGAAAGGCGCTCAGATTTATGTTGAGGGGCGCTTGCAGACGCGCAAATGGCAGGATAAGGACGGCAAAGACCGCTATACCACGGAAGTGGTGGCAGGCGAAATGCAAATGCTGGGTTCGCGCAACGGTTTGGGCCAGCCTGGCAGTGATAACTATAACCAAGATCCCGGTCATCCAGAAAATAAAAACGCCGCTAAGAGCGCCACCGGCGCCGTACCGTCGGGAACGGATGATTTTGATGATGATATTCCCTTCTAAAATAAGAGTCGATCTGCCTGACTAATGATGACGCCGAGCATGGCAGCATAAGCTCACCCAAAAGTCTCATACCAGGCAGGGAAGATGTTGTTATGCTTCATGCGTTCACAACATGGAGGCATGGAAATGAAGAAAATCACATCTCTCGCTTTACTTATGTTTGTCATGATTCCCATGCTGTCGGCATGTGATAGCAATATGTCGAGTCGATCAAAACAACCCGCGGCCGGCAGCAGCTCGAGTGGGGGCAGCGGCAGCAGTGGGACGCAAAACCAAAGCTCACCAAGCTCTCCCAGCCAGTCGGGAGGCAGCAGCAGTGGAAGTAGCGGCGGCAGCGGTAGCAGTAGCGACAGCACGGGAGGAAGCACGGGCAGTTCAAGTCGGCCTTAATTTCTTTTTTCTTATTTTTTACTTCAAATCAATCTTTTCAAATCAATTAAAGCAACCCAGCGAACTTGCTGGCTGCGGTTTAGAGCCGCCGCCAGCAAGCTCGCGCTTTATTTACGATTTGGCTTTGCTCTTCATATAGGCGATAGCATTCTTTAGGTCTGCATCGCCGATATTAGGATTACCACCTTTTGGCGGCATGACGCCTTTCTTGCCGGTAAAACCGTTTTTCGCATGTTCAAATAAAACCTTGTCTCCCTGCTTAATCCGGGGAGCCCAATCGGTTTTGTCTTCTATTTTAGGCGCACCACCGACCCCCGTGGCATGGCAAGCAGCGCAAACGTTGTTATACACTTGTTGGCCTTTAGCGACGTTTGGTTTGTCTGCAGACTCTTGGGCGGCGGTTTTAAGCGCAGCGATTTTAAGTAGGAAGTTTTGTGGGTCTAAGTTCGCGGCATTTATTATTAACCCCTGAAATTCCATTGCCGCAGAGGCAGCCGTGAATGCCATGGGCGCGGTTTTAGGGGCGGGAGTTTGCTCTTTTTTGGAGCATCCGAGCAGAGGTACTGCCAATATTGTTATGACGATAAAGAGCCGTGATTTCATTGCACCATCCATGTTAAGCAAACCTTTCCTATAGCAAAATAACGGTGAGAAGGATTCAGACCAAGGTCTTGTCTACCAGGCTGTTGAAAAAGTCCATCCGTGGCCTTTTTGACTCGGACATCCTGGTCCTCGCCTGCTAGCGATAAATGATCGAGTGGCTTTGGATATCCTTGCGCCGGCGGTCATATTCCTCTTTGGTTATTTTTCCTTCCTGGTAGTCTTTATCGAGTTTTTCCAGCGCTCTTTTATTGGAATATTCGTAGGCGGCTCCGGCTGCGCCAGCGCCGAGACCTATATTCCCCGCCTTGCTGCTGCACCCGGTTACACCCAGAATTAATAGAACGCCGATGAAGAGATACTTTTTATTCATTACTGCCTCCTGCTTTTAAAAGTTTCACGAATCAAAATACTGTATTGAGAGTCTGATTGAAGACAGGCTTAAGTCGGAGGGAGCAAGCGCAACAGACGAGTAAGCTGGCAGATTCATCTATTTCCGGGGCACAAGATTTAGCAAAAAAGAGGTTTGCCATGGTGCTCAATGCACGTTTAATCTTATTTGCCGGTTTTTTTGTCGCAGCGCTGATTGCATTTTTCGTATGGGCTGAATCGACCCTGCCACCCGGTTCATCGCCAATGACTTTACCTACAGACCCAATGATGCAGCAGGCGCAGCAAAACCTGATCAGCATGCATGAATTAATGCATAAAATTCAGGAGACGCAAGATCCCGCCAAGCTGCGGGAATTGACCCAAGAGCACATGCGTATCATGCAGGAGCAAATGCGCATGATGCAGGAAATGGTTCAAGGAATATGTGGAATGGGTCCGGTAGGCCAAGATAAAGGTGAGTTGACGCGGAGGGTTAGTTCATCGATGCAACAGATTGGAGCCATAACACTTCAGCCAAATTGAATGAGCAGGCGACAACGGTCGAGATTGACAAATACGCGGCATCAGGGGTTGAATTCATAACAGATTGTCGGCGAGCTTTACCCCGATCAGTTTAAAGACCATGGCTCAACCATTTTTTGTCGGCGGCGGCTTGGCGAGCGCAGTTAAGCCGCCTTTAAGAACATACGCTTCGAATCCGCGTTCGCTAAGCAAAAATGCGGCTGCCGAGCTGCGCCTGCCGGTATCGCAGTAGATCACGTATCTGCGCTTTATATCGAGGCTGTCCGCCTTTAAACGCAACCTATATAAAGGGATGTTGATGCTGCCCTTGATGTTGGCATTTTTATATTCATTTTCCAGGCGCACATCCAATAAGCCGGCGCCGGCCTTAACCATCGCCACGCCTTCGCTTTGCGCTACCCAATTTAATAACGGTTCTTTCAATAATTGCAGGAAGTCGGTTTTCGCCAGGCGCATCAGCATGCCGTCTTGCAACATGCTGACGCTGGCGTTTCGCGGCACATCGGATAATAGCGCCTCTTCACCGAAACTGTCGCCCTCGGCTAATTCCGCAAGGACCACGCCCGCCGCTGTTTCCGATGCCTTGCGCGCAACCTGGCAGCGGCCTTGTTTAATGATGTAGTAGAAATCACCTTTGTCGCCTTGGTTAATAACCACCTGTCCGGCTTTGACCGGAGTTTCTTGCAAACGGGAAAACAGGGTTTGGATATTGGCCGCGGGTAATCGCAAAAATGCCTTGGTTTGCAGTAACTTGATCATCCATTCGGCGTCGCTGGCGTCGCCCTCATATTCGGTCACTTCGTAGCCGGTAACCTGTTGATCCCAGGTGAGTAATAAATCCAGCAATTGTGAGTCCACGCGAATGAAGCTTACTGGCGTTCTCGCCGTCGCCGTCAATTGGCGCGGCTGTTGCGGCACAAGCGGATGTTTAGTCACTTCACTGCCGCCAATAAGATTACGGCTGATGCTGTTGTTATCTGCAGACAGGACTAGCTCGCCGGATAACAGATAAAAGGTCCAGTTATCGATGTCGCCCTGTTTGAATAGCTGCTCTTTCGCCGGCAATTGTTCAACGAAAGTTTTCTCCGCGAGTTTTTGAAAATTAGCCGGGATCAGTGAACTGATGGGAACCAACGCGCGCAATATTTTTGCATCGGCAAGCTGCTTGGATACGGCCATAGTTTTGTGAATTCCCTAGCGTCCGTTCATTCGGGCATTATTTTTCCAGTTCGGCGGCCTTATTGAAAGCATTTTGTGCGCCTTGATCATCGCCCTTTTGTGCGCGCGCCTCACCGATGATGCGCCAGTTGCCGGCGCGCAACGATTTATTGTTCCCGGCCCAGGCATTGGATTTCGCCGCCAGGCTCGCCGCCTGATCGAACTGTCGTTGTTGTAATCGGAGTTTGGCGAGCTCGTGCCAGAGCGCCGGGTTGTGCGGTTCGATACGCAGGGCGCGCTCCAACGCAGCGGCGGCGGTATCAAGCTTGCCGGAAGTGGCATCGGCTTTTGCGCTGTCAAACAGCGCTACCACCGCGCCTTTATCGGAAACCGGCGGCGACGTGTCGTCAGAAGAAGGCTGCCCGGCGCAGCCGGCGAGCAGCAGGCTCAAGGTAATTAATCCATAGATCTTCCGCGTCATCGTTCGAATAATCTCCTAAACCAGCCTTTAATCGCCTTCATCGGCGAACGCGATACGCACGGTGAAGTTTCATCCGGCGCGGAATCCCGAATAAACGGCAATTCCACAGCGCCCTGGCAGTCTTTGTCGGCGCGCAAATGCGTAACCGGATCGATCCATACGTATTCGATGTTTTCCGGTTGTGCCGGCAACAGCGGTTCCGGATCAAGCTGGGCCATCATATCACCCCATACCGTCATTGCGCCGCTCGCGCCGGTGAGACCGGCCGAACGATTGTCGTCCCGCCCCACCCAGACGATAGCCAAGCGATCGCCGGTGTAGCCGGCGAACCAACTGTCGCGCAGATCGTCAGTGGTACCGGTTTTGCCGGCGATATGCAAGTCGGGCGACAAATATTGGTTGAGCGCCTGCGCCGTGCCTTCGCGCACGACGGTTTGTAATGCCGTAGTCAGCAGATAGCTGGGCGCCGGTTCAATCGTTTGTTCGACCGCTAACGGGTAACGCTGTAAGGGCTCGCCGTTGACCGTAAGAATCTCGCGAATCGCGCGCAGCGGCATGCGGAATCCGCCGCTTGCGAGCGTCTGATACATTTGTGTGACCTCAAGCGGCGTGAGATTGCTGGAGCCGAGCAAGGTGGAAGGGTAGGGCGCCAGTTCGCGTTCCACGCCAAGACGGTGGAGGTTCTCCATGATTTGCGGAATGCCGATGGCTAATCCCAGGCGTGCGGTGGAAAGGTTATAAGAATTGGCCAATGCCGTTTGCAGCATCACTTCGCCGTGGGACTTTTTGTCGTAATTATTCGGCGTCCAGTCTTTGGTTCCGCGCTCGCGCCAAACCAGCGGGCCATCGTCGAGCAATGTTGCCAGCGTATAGGAAGTGGGGCGCTCTAAGGCAGTGAGGTAGATCACCGGCTTGATCAGCGAGCCGATCTGGCGTTCCGCATCCAGCGCGCGGTTAAATCCCTCGAACCGGGCATCGCGCCCGCCGACCAGCGCCAATACCTCGCCGTTCTCAATGCTGGTTACGACGATCGCTCCCTCCAGCATTTTGGCCGACATGCCGCGGTGTTTTTCCAGCAGCGATAAGCGCGCAGCGAGCGCCTTTTCGGCGACCCGCTGGATCTGCGGATCAAGGGTGGTGAAGATTTGCAGGCCTTCCGAGCGTAAATCTTGCTCGCGGTAATCGCGCCGCAATTGGCGATGGACGAGATCAAGAAACGCCGGATAGGGCGAGGCCCCGCTCGGCGCCTTGCTGGTCACGCCCAAAGGCGCGGCCTTGGCTGCTATCATTTGCTCTTGATCGATGAAGCCCTTGCCCGCCAGTTCCGTCAACACCAGGTTACGGCGCGCAAGCGCTCGCTCGCGGTGGCGGCGTGGATCGTAATAAGAAGGCCCTTTCACCAAACCGATCAACAGGGCGATTTGTGGAAGTTGTAACTGGTTTAAGGGCCGCGCGAAATAAAACTGACTGGCAAGACCGAACCCATGGATGGCACGGCCGCCTTCCTGGCCGAGATAGATCTCGTTCACATAGGCTTCCAGAATCTCATCCTTCTGATAATGGAGTTCCAGCAGCATCGCCATAATGACTTCAACCGCCTTACGGCGCAACGTGCGTTCGGCGGTCAGGTAGAAATTTTTTACCAGTTGTTGCGTCAGCGTGCTGCCGCCCTGGACGCCGTTTCCGACGCGGAGATTGGCAAGCAGGGCGCGCGCTATGCCGCGCGGGTCAATGCCGTGGTGCGAATAAAATTTGCGGTCCTCCACCGTGACCAGTGCCCTGACTAGATCGAGCGGCACCTCATTCAACCGGACCAGCACCCGATCCTCATTATGCGCAGGATAAATGCTGCCGATCAGCAGCGGGTCGAGCCGCGCCAGGTTTAGGGGAATATGGGTTTCCAAGTCATGCAGGACGGCCAGCCGGGAGCCGTTGAATTCAACGCGTAACCGCCGCGACTCTTGCGCGCTGTCCCAAAACCGGAAAGGGCGCGAGACAATTTCGAGCTCGTCTTTAGTACGCCGGAATGTGCCCGGTTCTTCATTTGCGGTATCGCGGCGATAGCCGAGCGCGGTCAGTTCCGCGGTTAATTGTTCCGCGCTTAATTTCATGCCGGGATACAACTCCAGGGGTCGCGCATACACGCGCGCCGGCAATGCCCAGCGCTTGCCCTCGAATTGCGTGCGTATGGTGAAATCAAGATAGAGAACGAAAATCACCAGGAAGGTGAGCAACCAGACGCCGAGCAGCCTGGGCCTTAATAGTCTTCGCAAAGATAAACGTGCCATCGATTAGTCTGTGACAGGACGCCTACATTAGAAGGGCGCTGGCGCGCCTGGCTATTTTCTGTAGTTTAACCATTATACCTGGACGTAGTTTATAGGAAAAACGGTTGTGCCGGTAAAAAAGCGCGGATCTCAGTATTGGACTTTCAAACAAGGCCGGTCAAAAATAAGGCGATGCAGGAGAACATCCATCAAACGAGAGGGAAAGCACAGCTTAATCCCGGCATTATCCAGGCGCTTGCGGCGGCGGTGTTGTTCGGCGCCAGCACTCCGTTTGCCAAAATGTTGCTGGGGGATCTGTCGCCGGTACTATTGGCGGGGCTGTTTTATCTCGGCTCCGGCGTAGGCTTAATCGCTTGGTTTTGGTGGCAGCGCGTGTACACGGCGGTGCCGTGCGAGGCGCCGCTTAAACGCGCCGATGCGTTGGCGTTTGGCGGCAGCATCCTGTTCGGCGGCATACTCGCGCCGGTGTTGCTGATGTTCGGTCTGGGTTTTACCCCGGCCTCGACCACGTCGCTATTGTTGAATCTGGAAGGGATATTTACCACGTTATTGGCCTGGTTCATTTTTAAAGAGAACTTCGATCGCCGGATCGCCTTAGGCGTAGCTGCGATTACGCTGGCATCGATCTTATTATCCTGGACGGGAAAGCCGGAATTCAGCCTCCCGCTCGGGCCCATCGTGATCGCCACCGCTTGTTTATGCTGGGCAGTGGATAATAATCTTACGCGCAAGATCGCGGCGAGCAATCCGGTGCAAATTGCGGCAATTAAAGGCTTGATTGCGGGCACGCTGAACCTCGCCCTCGGCCTGATCAGCGGCGCGGCCTTGCCGGAATGGTCGCTAACCTTGCTTGCCGGTGTAGTCGGATTTTTTGGTTACGGGCTAAGCCTGGTCTTGTTCATTTTTGCCTTGCGCCATATCGGCGCCGCGCGCACCAGCGCGTATTTTAGCGCCGCTCCTTTTATCGGCGCCATCATGGCGCTCGTAGGGCTGCATGAACAGGCCAGTCTTTTATTTTGGCCGGCGTTTGTGTTAATGGTGCTCGGTCTCTGGCTGCATGTCGCCGAGCGTCACGCCCATCTTCATGTCCACGAAGCCTTGGCGCATACCCATCCCCATGTGCACGACGCCCACCATCAACACCAGCACGACTTCACCTGGAATGGATCCGAGCCGCACACGCACTTTCATGCCTATGATTCATTGGCCCATAGCCACTCGCATTATCCGGATATTCATCATCGCCATAAGCATGAACATTCCGACGGATGAACAATCCGACTGGATCGGCAGAAATAGGCCGAGCAAAAATAACTGTAAGACCTTAATGAATAACACATATTTTTAGAGGTCACCACGGGTTCCTCAGCCATATGAACCTATGGCTAAGTACCCAGATCTATGCTAGCCTTGCTTTATGGCCAAGGCCCGGTTCGAGTGGGACCCAAAGAAGGATCGGGAGAACCAAGAAAAACATAGCGTCCCGTTCGCGATAGCACAGTTCGCTTTCGCCGACCCCCGCCGCGTCATCGCCGAAGACCTCTCCCACAGCTCGAGCGAGCGGCGGTATTACTGTTTTGGCTTGGTCGAAAGCGGTGTCATGACGGTTCGCTTCACATATCGAAATGGCGTTATCCGAATCTTCGGCGCGGGCTATTGGCGGAAAGGTAAGAAAATTTATGAGCGTGAAAATCAAATATACCGACGAACCTCTCGGAAACCTCAAGGTCATACCTGACTTTCTTCCTCATCCGGAGGACCTCGTCTTCCATGAGGAAGGGGTAAAGGTGACGATTGCCTTGAGCAAGCGTAGCGTCGAGTTTTTTAAGAGCGAGGCGCGAAAGCACAACACGCAATATCAGCGAATGATCAGACGGCTTCTCGATGCCTATGCTGAGCATCACACGCGACCTCTAATAACCGCACGCTCAACACGGACGCGCGCAAAATCAGCGCGCACCGGTTAGCGTGAATGGAACTGAAATAAGTTCTTTGGCTTTTGAAATCCGACAAGCCAGGGCGCGTCACATTACAGTGACTGATGACACCCTGACAGTTGATCTCGCTGATGGTCGGACGATCTCGGTTCCGCTCGCCTGGTTCCCACGGCTCTTACATGGCACACAGGAAGAGCGCAATCACTGGCGGCTGATTGGGCAAGGCGAAGGTATCCACTGGTCAGACCTCGACGAAGATATTAGTATAGAAAATCTGATCTTGGGGAAGCCCTCGGGCGAAAGCCAATCCTCGTTCAAGAAGTGGCAAGAGAGCCGCGCCTCACATTCGGCGTCATAATCAAGAGGGCACCCAACCCCTCGCTGCAGCGGACAGCGGCACGCGCATCCGCATGTCTACGAAGCCTTGGCGCATACGCATCCCCATGTGCATGACGCCGTCATCAACACCAGCATGATTTCACCTGGGATGGTGCCCAGCCATACGCATTTTCATGCCTACGATTCATTAGCCCATAGCCATCCGCATTATCCAGATATTCATCATCGTCATAAGCATGAACATTCTGATTAATGAACAGACGATCCTACCGGATCGGCGCAGAAATAGGCCGGGCAAAGATTATTCTTGATTCAAAGATGCTATACGTCAAAAATGACGTAATTCATCCCATCGTGGGACGTATATTTCGTATATTTATAGTTAGGGGTCCATACTTTCTGTTATATCGATGAGTAACGAAATCATATTCTATACGCAGCTTGCATCGATCTTTACGTTTGTCGTAGTGTTATTCGTTCTTTACCGCCTGTTAGTTAGCCAGAAAGACAGCACCATCGAATTGCTGCGAGAAAAAAATCAATACCTGGGCGACCAGTTGGCTGAGGCCAAGTCTTTATCGCCAGATGTTCTAGCGGAGAATCTCGCGAAGCGAGTAAAGCTCCTCATCGAGGAAATCGGACATCTCAATCAGGATAAGGACAAAAATGAGAGACTTATCGAGCAAAAGGAGAATGCGCTTCATGCGCTACAGAAAAAGCTTTCACAGCTTCAAGAACAGATCAAGCGCACTGAAGAAGTTATGCAAGATTTCGTTTGCCCATATTGCGGCGCACCAATGCAAACTCGTGAGTATTACCCAATATATGGGCATATTGAGGGTCGCGAGGTAGAGGGTGAAAGCGAGTTCGTTACTTATGGGTGCGGTCTGGCAATCAGAGACGGAGAGGAAATCGAGCTATGCCCTTCGTTGCTCGGAGATGAAGAGAGCCCCTAACTGTTCATTTGAGCCCGCGTAGGTTGAGGTTCGTTGCACTCACCCCAGCCTACGCGGAACTGCGCCGAATGGACGCGCAAAAACCGTGCACCGGTCAGTGCCCGGTTCCGACTAAAGCCTGAGGATGGGCTAAGGCTGAGCGGTTATTGTGAAATTTACTGGAGAACTTATGACGCTGCGCTGGAAACTTTTATTAAAGTTGGTTCCACTCTGTCTGTTGTTGGTAGCATGTACCACTGCGCCCGTTACCGGCCGCCACCAATTGATGTTGGTGTCGGAAAGTGAAGCGGAACAGATGGGATTGCAGGCATACCAAGAGACCTTGGCTAAAGC
>DATGVQ010000109.1:0-50196 GCA_035300145.1 Acidiferrobacterales bacterium
TCCCGAAATTCGATTATGTGTGGCGGGGTGATCCCTTCACCGGGAAAATTGAGCCGGTGGCTGCTCCCCAAGGTAAGGTTTTTGTTGTCATCGTTTCGCCAAATTCAGACATTAACGCAGAAAACGTTGGTTGGATTGAACGGTGGAATTGGGTGGACCAGGACAAGGAAGTAAAGGAAGCGCCGATTGGATTTAAACATCGATACGATGGAAATATTTGGACCAGACCGGAACCTAACGTAGTCAATCTTGTGAAGTAACAACCGGGGGAGATGTCATGGAAAATTTAGAGGCTAAACAAACAAAAGCGCTCGAAGATGCGTCGGCATTTATTAAGAGCCATGTTGTGTCATCGTTTAAGCCGGTTGCGTATTACGATGAACGGCTCGACTGTGTTCGTGTGATTACTCGCGACTGTAGCGTGACCGAATTTCGCATTAACGAGTATTTAACTATTGCGGAAGATACTCATTCAGCGAACCTATCTGACCGCTATGTTGGTTTTACCGTTAAAGGTATTCGTCATTTTATGCGCGCCTTAAATAAAGAACCGAAGTCTCTAGAGCTTACGGTACTGCTTGATCAAGTATTGGCTGAGCTTCCAGCGTACATGCCAGATGTTAGCGCAAGAAAGCTCGTTGAATTTGCAGTAAACATCGCGTTATGGATTCTCGACAAATCAAAGATCAAAAAAGTAGAAGTAAAGTTAGCGGCTTGATGTAACTCCCGCGCGCGCTATATGCGCCAACATGCGCTTGAACATTTCCGCAGGCGCATGCCGGTTGTTGTAACGAAACCCAAATTCATCAACATACTTTTGCATGTGCTGACGCGATACTGAAACGTGCGTGCTGCTAATCCCGCGTTTCAGATGTGACCAAAAGCCCTCAATCCTATTGGTATGATGAATACCGCGCACCCATTCATACTCAGAATGTTTAACGGCTTCGTGTCCATAACCGATCTTGGAAAGTGATTTATACGCGGCCAATGTATCGCTATTAATCATCGTGCCTCTAGCGATATCCTTTATAATGTGAGGAAGCAAAGTCCTCTTTTTGTCGTTTTCCACAACATGGCCCTTGAATGGTCCGCCGCGCTGGACCATTCCCATAATGACGACTTTGTTTTCTATATGGCGTCCTGATTTTCCTTTTCTCTTTCCGCCGACGTAGGTTTCGTCAATTTCAACGTGGCCGGATAACTTTGTGGGAGTGGTCGCTTTATCCCTAGCGGCCATGAGTTTGCGCAGCTCATGCCCGATGCGCCATGCACACTTATAGGTAACGCCTAGTTGACGCTGTAGTTCTTTTGCAGCCACGCCGTTGCGAGTCGCCGTCATTAAGTACATGGCATGAAACCATAGCGTAAGCGGCGTACTGGAATGCTCAAAGGGAGTGCCGACACAAGGAAATACATGACAGCCCTCTTTACAGGCATAACCCCGACGGCCTGATATGCGGGTGAGTTTAGATACAACCCCACAGTTAGGGCAGCAATCAATACCGCCATAGCGCTTTTCCATGATGGCATCTAAGCAAGCGTCATCATTGGGGTATTCTTGCTGGAACTGCTTAAAGGTATATTTCATAGATTGGCCTTTGTTCTTATTCATACCTTAAGCGTACTCTATAATGTACTTGTTGTCAAGGGATACATGCCAAGATTTAGGCAATCGTAAAGTATTTTCATTTGCATCAGTTGACTAGGGCTTGCGACCCATTACACTGCCGCTTTCAGGCATGATCACAGCATAACTGAAGAAGTGGCGAATAGCAGACCTCGATCTACCTATCTTGCCGCCGCGCTGGTCCGCCGGCGTGGGCAAAATCTTTATCGGGAACGCCAGGTTTTAGCGTCCCCCCAAGGCGCCGAAGTACGCATCGGCGCGCAGACCTTGCTGTCTTTTTGCAGCAATGATTATTTGGGATTGGCCAACCATCCACAAGTCATTGCCGCATTTAAGCAAGGCGCCGAGCGCTATGGCGTAGGAGCGGGCGCTTCGCATTTAATCAGCGGGCATAGCCTGGCGCACCACGCTTTGGAAGAGGAACTGGCGGATTTTGTCGGCGCGCCGCGCGCGCTGCTGTTTTCCACCGGCTATATGGCGAATTTAGGTGTCGCCGCCTCACTGATGGGACGGCGCGGCCATGTGTTTGAAGACAAACTCAATCACGCCTCGCTCATCGACGCCGCGCGCTTATGCCAGGCGCGGGTCAAACGCTATGCCCATGGCGCTGTCGATAAACTGGAATCGCTGCTCGCCGCCGCAAACGGAGAAAAATTAATCCTGAGCGACGGTGTTTTCAGCATGGACGGCGATTTTGCCCCATTGCCGGATCTGGTTGCCGCCGCCCGGCGGCATGAGGCGTGGCTGCTGGTGGACGATGCCCATGGGTTGGGCGTGGTGGGCGACAGCGGGCGCGGCTGTTTCGAGCACTTCGACCTTGCGCTCAATGAGCCGGCGATTTTAATGGGCACGCTCGGCAAGGCATTCGGCACTTTCGGCGCGTTTGTCGCGGGCAGCGAGACATTAATCGAAAGCCTGATTCAGGAAGCGCGCACTTATATTTACACAACGGCGTTGCCGCCGGCCGTGGCCGAGGCAACCCGTGCGAGCCTAAGGCTGGCGCGCAGCGAGGTTTGGCGGCGCGAGCGTTTGCGCGAGCACGTGCGATTTTTTAAGCGCGGGGCGCAAACCTTGGGCCTGAAGTTGCTGCCCTCCGATACGCCGATCCAGCCGGTGATTTTGGGCGAACCTGGACAGGCGATGGCCGCCAGCCGCCATTTACGGGAACAAGGCATACTCGTTTGCGCCATCCGCCCGCCGACGGTGCCGGCGCATTCCGCGCGCCTGCGTATTACTTTTTCCGCCGCGCATGAATTGGCGCACGTGGAACGCTTACTGGAAACATTGGCCGGTTTGCCGGGGATGAAGTGATTTAGGCGCGCGCCGGAACAATGAAGCTTTATTACGAACAATCCGGACAGGGCCCTGACGTCGTATTGCTACACGGCTGGGGACTGCATGGCGGGGTTTGGAACCAATTGGTTTCCCGGCTCGCAGCGGATTTTCGCGTCACCGTGCTTGATTTGCCCGGCCATGGCCGCAGTACTGAATCGGCCGAATATAGCCTGAAAGATCTGATTGAACTGATCGTACCCATTTTAAATGCACCCGCCATTTGGATCGGCTGGTCGCTGGGGGCGTTGATCACCCTGAGCGCGGCGCAATATAGAATCGAAGCGGTCAGGAAAATGGTATTGGTTGCCGCTACGCCTAAGTTTGTCCAAAGTCAGGATTGGCGCTGGGCGATGGAGGCGTCGGTATGGCAACAATTCATGCATGATTTCGTGGCGGATTACCGCGCCACGCTGCGGCGTTTTCTCAGTTTGCAATTAGGAACGAAAGAGCAAAGCCGGGCGTTGTTGCGCGAACTCCGCGATCTCTTATTGATGCATGGCGCGCCGCAACCGGGAGCGTTACAAGCCGGGCTAAACATTTTATGCGGCACCGACCTGCGCGCTGAGCTGCCCTCCATCCAGGTGCCGGTGCAGATCGTGCACGGCGCGCGCGATAAACTGGTGCCGCTCGCAGCCGCGCAATACCTGGCGGCACAATTGCCGCACGCGCGGCTCGCTGTTCTGCCGGCGGCCGGGCATGCGCCGTTTCTTTCCCATGCGCGCGATTTTACCGAAGTCCTGCTGCCTTTTTTGTATGGCTGAGATTAACTTTGAGTTGGATAAGAAACGCGTGCGTTTGGCATTCGAGCGGGCGGCGGGCAGCTATGACGCCGCGGCCGTGCTGCAACGCGAGATCGCCAACCGCATGCTGGCGCGCCTCGATTTGATCAAGACCGTACCGAATGAAATTCTGGATGTCGGCAGCGGTACCGGTTATTGCGCTGCCCAACTGCAAAAGCGCTATCGGCGCGCGCGCTTGCTGGAAATCGACATCGCCCGTGCAATGCTCGCGCGCGCGCGGGCAAACGCCGGCTGGTTCAGCCGGCGGCATTTTATTTGCGGCGATGCCGAGGCTTTGCCCTTGGCTCCGGACTCGGTGGGTATGTTGATTTCTAATCTGACTTTGCAATGGTGCAATCCGGACGTCGCGTTGCGTGAATTCGCGCGCGTCTTGCGTCCGGGCGGGTTATTGATGTTCACGAGTTTCGGGCCGGACACCTTGCGTGAATTGCGCGAGGCCTGGCGTGCGGTGGATGACTATCCACATGTGCATACGTTTATCGACATGCATGATCTCGGCGACGCCTTGGTGCGCGCCGGGTTTGCCGATCCGGTGATGGATGTGGAGCGCTTTACCTTAACCTATCCCGATGTTATGCAAGTGTTGCGCGATCTGAAAAGCATCGGCGCCCACAACGCGGAAAAGCGCCGGATTAGCGGCCTCACCGGCAAACAGCGGTTTGCTCGATTTAAAACGGCGTATGAAACGCGGCGCCGCGATGGTTTGGTTCCGGCAACCTATGAAGCGGTTTATGGCCATGCCTGGGCGCCGCTGCAGAAGCCCACTTCTTACCGCTTGCAAGGCGGTGATGTCGCCATACCGTTAAGCAAGATTGGGGGTAGACGGCGATGAAACGAGGCTGGTTTATCACCGGTACCGATACCGGCGTCGGCAAGACCTCGGTGGCCGCCGGATTGCTCGCGGGTCTCGCGCGACGCGGTGATCGCGCGATCGGCATGAAGCCGGTCGCGAGCGGTTGTCAGGCGACGCCGGCCGGATTGCGCCATGATGATGCGCTGGCGTTATTACACGCAAGTTCGATCCAAGCGGAATACGCCGAGGTGAATCCCTACGCCTTCGCCCCGGCAGTCGCGCCGCATCTCGCCGCGGAGGCCATTGGTGTCGAAATCAGCCTGGAGAAAATTCATGCCTCATTCACACGGTTATGCGCGCTCGCCGACCTGGTGGTGGTCGAAGGTATAGGTGGGTGGCGGGTGCCATTGAGCCGCAACACCACCACGGTCGATCTTGCGCTCAGCTTGAATTTGCCGGTGATTTTGGTGGTCGGCATGCGTTTAGGCTGTCTTAATCATGCCTTGCTGACCGCCGAAGGTATCCGCCATAGCGGTCTGAAGCTGGTGGGTTGGGTCGCCAATCATATCGATCCCGCCATGGAATTATGGCAAGAAAATATTGTCGCATTGCAACAACGGATTCCCGCGCCGCTGTTAGGCACCATTCCCTTTATTAAAACGAAATCAACCGGAGCGCGGATTGATTATTTGAACCTCCCGATATTATTGGAAACATAACCGGTCCATTGAAAGTTAGAAAGAGCTTGGCGATGCCGCTCAGTCCGGTAAAGATTTGATGGAAAGCGCCAGTCGATTCAGGGATAATGACGTGATGAATGATGCTAAAGATCCGTTTCAAACACAAAATGCCTTTTTCCCTGCCGGCCCAGTCTGGCTGCGTTATTTACTCGCGCTGCCGATTATCATCGGCGCGATATTCCTGGCGGCATTCTTTTTCGCAGCATTCCTGGCGCTGTTTACCGTGGTTGCCGTCGGCTTCGCGCTGCGGATCTGGTGGATCCGCCGCAAACTGCGCAGGAGCGGAACCTCCAGCCACGCCATGGATGGCGAATATGTCGTGATCAGGGAATACAAGAAAAGAATCACCAAGAATTAATTTAAGCGACCTGTCATTCCGAACCGCCGTTAGGCGGTGAGGGATCTTGATTTTTTTATAGCCCTAACAGATTCCGCGCTCGGAATGACAAATACGACTTAATCAAAGCTTCCCTAATTTAGTTTAGGCGCTTGGTTTAGCCGCGCTAATCGCGGTCAGAATCCCTTGCATAATGGCGGTGGGGCTCGGCGGACAGCCGGGCACGGCGATATCGACCGGAACCACCGCGGACACCGCACCGCAACTGGCGTAACTCTCGCCGAAGATCCCGCCGTTGCAGCCGCAGTCGCCGAGGGCGACCACGAGCTTCGGTTCCGGCATGGCGTCATAGGTGCGCCTGAGCGCCTCGGCCATGTGGCGCGAGACCGGACCGGTGACCAGCAGCAGGTCGGCATGGCGCGGGGAAGCGACGAACTGAATGCCTAAGCCTTCCAGGTTGTAGTAAGGATTATGCAGCGCATTAATTTCCAATTCGCAGCCATTGCAAGAGCCGGGATCGACGTGGCGGATAGCGAGCGCGCGACCGAATCGGCGCAAGATATCGGTTTGTAAACGCTGCGTCTGTTGCCGCAGTTGTTCATCGGTTTGCGGCGGCGGCTCGCTTTTGATGCCGGTGTGCAGAATTTGCTTCAGTATGCGATACATGGTGTACTCACAAATCGTGTCCGCTATAGCTTAAATTGAATGATTTATTAATCAGGGGAAAATCCGGCACGATATTACCCATAACCGCATACTCCAGCACCGGCCAGTTCTGCCAGGAGGGGTCGTGCGCGAAGGCGCGCCGGATGCGCGCATCGGCGCCGGTTTGCACTGCCAGCAGCACCTCGCCGCGCCAGCCTTCCACCCAGCCCAGCCCCCGGCTTCCCGCCGGCACTGTGTTCAACCGCGTAAAAATTTCGCCCATCGGCAATTTAGCAAGAATTTCCTGACATAAGCGCAGCGACTCATAGAGCTCTTCGAACCGCACAATCACGCGCGCGGCAACGTCGCCGTTACGGTGCGTCATCATGCGCACATCCAATTGCATGTAGGGTTCACACGGATATTGCGCGCGATTATCCCAGGCTTGACCGCTGGCGCGCCCGGCGAGGCCGATCAGCCCTAAGCGCGCGGCGAGTTCCGGCGCTATCTGCCCGGTGGTAATAAAACGGTCTTGGAGGCCGGCATGTTCGTAATAAACATCTTGCAGGTGTTTGATTTCCGCAGTGAGCACGCGCATTTCGGAAATGAGACGGTCATTATCGGTTGGCGCCAAATCACGCGCTACCCCACCCGGGATGATGGTATCCATCAGGTAGCGATGGCCGAACAGCGCCTGATTATTGCGCAGCACGTCCTCTTTCAGGCGCGAGAACTGCGCAAGCCCGAAGGCGAGGCCGGCGTCATTGCCCAGCGCCCCGAGATCGCCCAAATGATTGGCGACGCGCTCGCGTTCTAAAAATAAGGCGCGCAGCCACAGCGCCCGCGCCGGGGGCGCGGTCCGGCTTGCGCCTTCCACTGCTTGCGCAAACGCCCAGGCATAAGCAACGGTACTATCGCCACTGATGCGCCCGGCCAGGCGCGCCCCTTGCTGCAGATCCATGCGCTCGAATAATTTTTCTATCCCCTTATGTTTATACCCCAGGCGTTCTTCCAGGCGCAGAATTTTTTCGCCGACAATTTGAAAGCGGAAATGCCCGGGTTCGATGGTGCCGGCATGGACCGGGCCGACGGGGATTTCATGCACCCCTTCGCCCACAACCTTAACGAAGGAATAATTATCGTGCTCCTGCCCATATGCTTGCTGCCCGTCTGCATCCTTGCGCAGCGGAAATTGTCCATCCAACCAGGCGCCATGCCGCAGCCATTTACGGTCGTCTTCCGCGCCTAGCGCCTTTATGCCTAGCAGATCATAGGTGGCGCGCTGCCGCCGGCCAGCGGCAGGAAAAATGTCGCTTAAATCGGGAAACGCCGGTTCGTGTTTGTCCAAGGCCACACTCAACCACACAAGCCCCGGCTGGGTGGTGACCACCACATGCAGGGCAAACCCTTCCGCGTTATCGCGTTCATCGCTGCCCCATAACGATAACAAGCGTCCACCTTTGGCCTGTACCTGCCGGCATATTTGCCGTAGTTGATCCGCATTGACCGGCGCCTGCCAGGCGGGAATGGCACCTGGGATGGCCTCCGGGGTTATTGGCAGTTCAGTGAGCTGCATGGTGCTATCCGATTAATTGCGCCGCCTGCCGATACCAGGCGGCGAGATAAGGGGGGATAAACAACCCGAGCATCAGTACCAGCGACAGATGCACGAATACCGGGATCAGCGCCGGTGGGTGCGGCAATCGCTGCGCCGTGGTTTCACCGAACACCATCGGCTGCACCTTGCCCAAGATTGCGGCGAACGCCACGCCCAAAGCCGCCAACAGGAATGGCGTGGCCCAAGGTTGATCGTGCATAGCGGTGGTGATAATCAGGAATTCGCTGGCGAACACGCCGAACGGCGGTATGCCGAGGATGGCGAGGCTGCCGAGCATTAAGCCCCAGCCGACGGTAGGGCTTAGCGTGACGAGTCCGCGGATGTTTTCCATGATTTGCGTGCCGGTTTTTTGTGCCGCATGGCCGACGGCGAAAAAGATGGCGGACTTGGTCAACGAGTGCACGGTCATATGCAGCAACCCGGCAAAGGTCGCAACCGGGCCGCCCATGCCGAAGGCGAAGGTGATCAGTCCCATATGTTCGATCGAGGAGTAAGCGAACATGCGCTTGATGTCTTTTTGCCGCGAGAGGAAGAACGCCGCCACCACTACACTTAACAGGCCGAAGCCCATCATGAGATTCCCGGCGAAATGATTGTGCAGGGCGCCGTCGGTCAACACCTTGCTGCGTACCACGGCATACAACGCCACATTCAACAATAGGCCGGAAAGCACCGCCGAAATCGGCGTAGGGCCTTCGGCATGGGCATCCGGCAGCCAGTTGTGCAAAGGCACCAGTCCCACTTTCGTGCCGTACCCGACCAGCAGGAAAACAAACGCAAGCGAGAGCACGGTGGGTTCGAGCTGCGTCTTCACCGCATCGAGATGGGTCCATAAGAGTGCATCGCCGCCCGCGCCCAGCACCTTTTCAGCGGCGAAGTAAAGCAGGATAGTGCCGAACAAGGCTTGAGCAATACCCACACTGCAGAGAATAAAATATTTCCACGCCGCTTCCAGGCTCGCCGGCGTGCGGTACAAGCTCACCAGCAATACCGTGGTCAGGGTCGCCGCCTCCATCGCCACCCATAAGATGCCCATATTATTCGTGAGCAGCGCCAGCAGCATGGTAAACGTGAATAGCTGAAACATGCCGTGATACAGCCGCAACCTTTTAACCGTGAGTTTGCCGTGATGGTGCTCGATGCGCATGTAGGGGCGGGAAAACAAGGAAGTCGTAAAGGCAACAAGGGCGGTTAGGGCAACCAGAAATACATTAAAGGAATCAACAAAAAACTGCTCCTGGAGCGTCGAGATCGGGCCGGCAACAATTACTTTCGCGGTCAGCACGGCAGCGGCGGCAAATGTGGTAAAACTCATCGCTGAATTGAGTTCGGCCGCCCAGGGCCTGTTGCCGAACAGTGCCAATAAAAATCCCCCAATCAGCGGTACAACGAGAACGAAAAAAATTTCCACGCTACTCTTCCTTCAATTTTTCCAAGTGATGGATATCGAGACTGTCGAACTGCTCCCGGATGTGGAAAAAGAATATTCCGAAAATAAACGTGCCGACCAGCACGTCCAGGCCGATCCCCAGCTCCACCAGCAGCGGCATGCCATAGGTGGCGCTGGTGGCGGCGAAAAACAGGCCGTTTTCCATGGCCAGAAAACCGATGACTTGAGGCACGGCTTTGCGGCGGGTAATCATCATGAGGAATGACAACAGCACGCTGGCGATGGCGATGCCGAGGGTGCTGCGCGTGATGGTCCCGGCCAATTGCGAAATCGGCAGCGCCAGGTTGAAGGCGAAGATCACTAACGCGATTCCGACGAGCATGGTGGTGGGAATGTTGATCAGCGTTTCCACATCCCACTGCACGTTTAGTTTCCGTATCAGCCGGTGCAGAATCCAGGGCAGAATTAATACCTTGAGCACCAGGGTAAGCAGCGCGGAATAATACAAATGGTTTTGGTGCGTGGAATAGGCCACGGTCAGAGTGCTTAAGCTGAGCACCAGCCCCTGCCAGGCGAACAGGTTGATTAGCGACAACACGCGCCGCTGGGTGAGCATGGCGAAGGCGATCAGCAATAACAGCGCCGCCAGCAGATTAATCATTTGCCCGGAAAAGGAAATCGGCATTTACGTCTCCAGCATGAAGTGGGTGAGCATGCCTAGCACCGCCAGCATAAAGGCGGTGCCGAGGAATTCGGGTGCAAGAAAAATACGCATCTTGGCGGACAGCGTTTCCAGTAACGCGAGTCCGAAGCCGGCGACCAGCAACTTGCCGAGCAAGGCGGCAACCGCCAAGGGTATGGCGAGACTATCGCTGGTTTCCGCGATGCCCCAGGGGACAAACAAGGCGATGCCGATCGTAATATAGGTGAGCAATTTGATGCTTGTCGCCCATTCGATGAGCGCTTGATGGCGCGCGGAATATTCCAGGATCATCGCCTCGTGGATCATGGTGAGCTCTAGGTGGGTGGCCGGATTATCCACCGGGATGCGCGCGTTCTCCGCGAGCAGCACGATGACGAACGCCACGCTGGCGAATGCCAGGCTGGGATAAAGCACGAACTGTTTGTGCGCCAGCACATTGACGATGGTCGGAAGCTGGGTCGAGTGGCTGATTAATGAAGCGGTAAAAAACACCATCAGCATCGCCGGCTCCGCCAAGAATGCGATCATCATTTCGCGATGCGCGCCCAAACCGCCGAAGGCGGTGCCGATATCCATCGCCGCCAGCGCCATAAAAACCCGCGCCAAGGCAAATATGCCGACCAGTGCAATGACATCGGCGGCGGGCGAAAACGGCAGGTCAATCGCCAGCACCGGGACGATGCCGGCGGCGAGCCACATGCAGCCGAACAGAATATAAGGGGTAGCGCGAAATAGAACGGAAGCATTGTGCGCCAGCACCGCGTCTTTGTGGAATAATTTGCGCAGCACGTAATAAGGCTGCGTCACGCCGGCGCCGCGTTTGTTTTGCAGCCAGGCGCGGCATTGATTGACCCAACCGAGCATCAGCGGCGCGATCAGCACCATTAACAGCGATTGGGAGAGCTGATAAAGAATGCCGGAGAGCAGTTTCATCGGATCAACAACAGCAGGGCGATCAAGGTTAGGAAGCTGTACAGCAGGTACATGTGAATGCGCCCTTGCTGCAGTTTGCCGATTTGGTTGGAGAGAAACTCGGCGGCGTGCGCGATAGGCAGATAAAACAAATACCAATGCCGATCTTGAATACTCACGTGATATTTGGGTTGCGTATCCTCGGCGCTGGGTAAGTGCCTGCGCATACGGAATATGGGGCCGAAGATATGCCGGATCGGTTGGCCGAAGGCGTCGGCGGTGTCCTGCATGCGCGGTGTTTGTGCCGGGAAACCGCAATCCCACGCCGCCGCGCGGCGCACTCTGCCATGATAAAACTTCCTCACGCCAAGAAAGGTCAGCAGCACGACGCTCACGATCACGGCGAAAAAGATCATCGGGCTGTAGCTCGCGATTGCAGGCGTTATCGGCACCAGCCATAGCCAGCCGGAGGCGATGGCCTCAGCGCCGAGGCCCACGCCGGTCAGCGACCGGCTGACGATATCCAGTTGTTGGATAACATATACCGGCAACAGGCCGAGCATGATGCAGCCGAACGCCAGCCAGGCGAGTCCTATGCGCTCCCATACGCCGGCATCCTGGATATCGCCGTGGGCCTCCCTGGCCTGACCGAGGAACGCGACGCCGAAGACTTTAACAAAACACATGGCGGTCAAGGCGCTGGAAAGCGCGAGCAACGCGGCGGCGATCGGAATCAGGCTGCGCAGCACGCCGTTTTGCAGCACCGGCGCCTGCAGCGCCGCCTGGAAGGTCAGCCATTCGGACACGAAGCCATTGAGCGGAGGCAGGGCGGAAATAGCGAGTGCGCCGATCAGAAAGTAAACTGCGGTGTGCGGCATGCGACGGATGAGCCCGCCCATCTGGTTTAAATTTCGTAGTCGCGCATGATGCAGAATCGCGCCCGCGCCTAAAAACAGCAGTCCTTTGAACACCGCGTGGTTCCAGGTGTGGTACAACGCGGCGATCAGGCCGAGCGCGCCTAGCAGTGGATGACCGGCGCCGAAAAAAATCATCGACAGGCCGAGGCCGATCAAAATGATGCCGATATTTTCCACCGAATGGTAAGCGAGCAGGCGCTTGAGATCGTGCTGCATCAGCGCGTACAGCACACCGAACAAACAAGTGATGGCGCCGATAAACAATACCAGCAAACCCCATTGCCACTGGACATGGCCGATAAGATCGTAAATCACCCGCACCATGCCATAAATGGCGGTCTTCAACATGACGCCGCTCATCAACGCCGAGACCGGGGAGGGCGCCGCCGGGTGCGCCTCGGGCAGCCAGACGTGCAAGGGCAGCATCCCCGCCTTGGCGCCGAAGCCGAACAGGGCCAGCAGAAAGGCGGCGCTCGCCCAGAAGTCACTGAGTTGGGCTTGGCGCAAGGCGCTAAAGGTATAGTCGCCGTGAGTGCCATGCAGCACGCCGAAGCACAACAGGATTGCAATCGCGCCGATATGGGCGATTAGGAGGTACAGAAATCCGGCCTTGCGGGTTTCGGCCACCGCATGATCGGTGGTGACCAGAAAATAAGACGATAACGCCATGGCCTCCCAGGCGACCATGAATAAATAAGCATCATCCGCAAGAAACACCAGCGCCATGCTTGCAAGAAAAAGATGGTATTGCAGGCACAGCAGCCCCAACGCGCCGCCGGGTGTGTTGCGAAAGTAGCCGGCGGAAAATAAAGAGACACCCATGGAGACGCTGCCGAGCAGCAGCAGAAAAAAAGCCGATAAGGCGTCCAGGCGCAGGTGAAACGGCAAGTCCGGCAGGCCAAGCGGTAATATTAAGGTTTGCACCGGCGGATTGAACGCATTGAGGCCGGCAACGATCATGAGGATTAATCCGCCGAATGCGCCTAGAGGAAAAAGTATTTGCGTAATGACACGTGGGGCCCGTTGTAATGCCAGGCCGATAAATCCTAACGCTATCCAAAAGACCACAATGCCTGTAATCAGGGTGATAGATGGGATTACCGTGGCATTCATTGATTGCAACAAATCCTTATAATTATGTCCTTCATTATAATGCAAACTCAGCGGCGATGGTTGCCGGATTTTTTTCACTCAAGCTTAAGCAAGTTATACACGTATTCAGCGATGGCCAGGGAGGCGGTCAGGCCGGGCGATTCGATGCCAAATAAATTCACTAACCCGGGGACGCCGTGCTGCGGTGGTCCTTGGATAGCGAAATCCGCCGCCGGCGCGCCCTTGCCGCTGAGCTTGGGCCGTATGCCGGTGTAGCCCGGGCGCAGCGCGCCATCCGGCAAATCCGGATAATAGCGTCGGATAGCGCTATAAAACGCGGCAACCCGGCTTTCATCGAAGCGGTAGTCGACGGCATCCAGCCAGCTCACGTCCGGCCCAAAACGCACGCGTCCGGCAAGATCAAGCGTTACATGGACGCCGAGTCCGCCTTCGCCGGCAATGGGATAAATCAACCGCCTAAAAGGCGGTTTGCCGGCAAGCAGGAAGTAGTGCCCTTTGGCTAAATAAAGCGGGGGAATGGTGGCCGGCGGTATCCCGGCAATAGCGCGGGCAACAGACTGGGCATACAGGCCGGCCGCATTGATCACGGTTTTGCAAGACACCGTCATCGGTTCAGCACCGCCAACCTTAAGCAATATGCCTTCCGCGGTAACTTCGCCGGAAACCACCGGGCTTAGGAAAACGAAACTAGCGCCATCATTTTCCGCATCGCCCTGGTAGGACAACATCAGGCTGTGGCTGTCTATGATCCCGGATGAGGGCGACAACAATCCGGCGGCGCACCGGATCTGCGGCTCCACGGCATGTATCGCCGCCGGCTGCAGCCACTGCAAATCGGTAACGCCGTTGGCCGCCGCTTGGGTCTGGTAATGTTTAAGAATTTGAAATTCATCGTTGCTGGTGGCGACGATCAGTTTTCCGATCCGCGTGTGGGGTAACCCGCGCTCGGCACAATAAGCATAAAGCGCATTCTTTCCCGCCACGCACAGGCGCGCCTTGAGCGTATCCTTGGGGTAATAAACCCCGGCGTGGATGACTTCGGAATTGCGCGAACTGGTTTCCGTGCCGATGCTGTCCGCCGCCTCCAGCACGATGACTTCGCGGCCGGATAGGGCGAAATGGCGCGCTATTGCCAACCCCACGACGCCGGCGCCGATGACGGCGCAATCGATTTTCTCGGTCACAATGAATTACTATTTCAGTTTTCTTGCGGAATTCTAACTGAACTCGGGTTAATATCATTCTTTATTGCGTCGCCTCGATCAAGCCGTGCCGTCTCCATCATCTTTCGGTTGCGGCATAACAGCGTATATGGTAGTTTGCGCGCCGCCATTTGCCGCATTTATGGCGGCGCATGATGTTTGCTCGGCTTTTAGGTAAAATTTTGTCGATGCAGGCACAGAAAGGAGAAAGCCGGGCTGGAGTTGAAGTAGCGGTCTACCGCAAGCTAATCCGTCCCAACCGTTCGCTTTCAACCAGGGCGATGCTGTTGCTATTTCTGGCTTATACGGCGTTTGCGCTAAGCCTGGGGATAGGGTTTGCAATCGCCGGCGCCTGGATGGTGTTGCCGTTTATGGGCCTCGAAATCGCGGTGGTCGCGGCGGCGTTTTACTTTTTGTTTCGGCATGCCGGCGATTACGAGCTGGTCATTGTTGACGATAGCCGGCTGAAAGTTGTTCGTCGCCGAGGGGGGTTGGAGGTTTGCGACGAATTCCAGCGTTATTGGGCGAAGGTTTTTTTAGCGCCGGGCGCCGGAGGCTGGTATCCTTCGCGTTTGCGGGTGGGCTCACATGGGCGCCTGGTAGAGGTCGGCGCGGCGATGAGCGAAGAGGCGAGACAAACCCTCGCGCGTGATTTAAAAACCGTGATACGCCGATAGTAGTTAAGAATTAAAAGACATAGGCCGATGCCGGTGTCGATAAATTTTTTTATTAATTAATGGGAGACGTGGCATGTCTGCACCTCGCACTAAACGCTTCGCCGGCGTTAGTTTTATCTTAGGCCTGTTTCTGTCGCTTGTTTCCGGCCTTGCGGCAGCGGAGTACGGTTATAACCTCCAGCCCCCCGCAACCCCCCTCGCGCGCGATATTTTACAGCTGCATAACCTGATCTTTTTTATTTGCCTGGGGATTTTTGTCCTGGTTTTCAGTTTCATGTTTTATTCGATTTTTGCCCATCGCAAAAGCCGCAAGCATAAAGCCGCCGCCTTCCATGAAAGCACTACCATAGAAATTATCTGGACCATCATCCCCTTCCTGATTTTAGTGGCAATGGCGATTCCCTCCACCGCTACGGTATTGAAGATGTATGACACCAAAAGCGCCGATTTGGTGGTCAAAATCACCGGTTACCAATGGAAATGGCAATACGAATATCCGGATCAAGATGTGAGCTTTTTCAGCACTTTAGCTACGCCGCGTGATCAAATCGAAAACCGGGCCACCAAAGGCGAACACTACCTGCTTGAGGTCGATCGCCCGCTGGTTCTGCCGGTGGGCAAAAAGATCCGTTTTCTGATCGCGGCTAACGACGTGATTCACTCTTGGTGGGTGCCGCAGTTCGGGGTAAAAACCGACGCGATCCCCGGGTTTATTCGCGAGGCCTGGGCGAGTATTGATCAGCCCGGGGTTTATCGCGGCCAGTGCGCTGAATTATGCGGTAAAGATCACGGCTTCATGCCGATCGTGGTGGAGGCGCTGCCGGAAGATAAGTTCGATGCCTGGATCAAGGAGCAGCAAGCCCAGATTAAACTGGCGGCCGCTGATACCAGCAAGACCTGGACTAAAGCCGAATTGATGGCGCGAGGCGAGAAGCTGTTTGCCACCTGCGCCGCCTGCCATGGTCCCAAGGGCGCGGGTGTTCCGGGGCTGGCGCCGGCATTAGCCGGCAGCAAAGTGGTTACCGGGCCGCTAAACGGGCATTTGAACATCGTGATAAAAGGCAAGCCCGGGACCGCCATGCAAGCGTTCGGGCTGCAGCTTAACGATCTCGATATTGCCGCGGTGGTGACTTACGAGCGTAACGCCTTGGGTAATAATACCGGGGATGTGATTCAGCCTTCCCAAGTCAAAGCTCTGCGTTAATGGCTTTTGTTTAAATTCGGTATCTGGAGAAATTAAAGATGGCAACTGCAAGCGCAACCGTACACGAAGAACATCCGGCCGGCATTGCACGCTGGTTATTTACTACCAACCACAAGGATATCGGCACGTTGTATCTTTTTCTCAGCCTGCTGATGTTTTTGGTCGCGGGCATGATGGCGATGCTGATCCGCGCCGAACTGTTCCAGCCCGGGCTGCAATTGGTCAATCCGCATTTTTACAACCAGATGGTGACCTTGCACGGTCTGGTCATGATCTTCGGCGCGATCATGCCAGGCTTGGTCGGCTTCGCCAACTGGATGATCCCGATGATGATCGGTGCGCCGGACATGGCGTTGCCGCGCTTAAATAACTGGAGCTTCTGGATTTTGCCGTTCGCTTTTACCCTATTGTTGGGTAGCCTGTTTGTGCCAGGTGGCGGCCCGGCGGCCGGTTGGACGATCTATGCACCGCTGTCGGTCCAAGGCGGCGTAAGCGTCGATTTCACCATCCTCGCGATCCATATGCTGGGTATTTCGTCGGTATTGGGCGCGATCAACATTATTGTCACGGTGCTCAACATGCGCGCGCCGGGGCTGACCTTGATGAAGATGCCGCTGTTCGTCTGGACCTGGCTGATCACCGCTTTTCTCTTGCTTGCCGTGATGCCGGTGTTAGCCGGTACGGTCACTATGTTGTTGACCGACCGCCACTTCGGCACCAGCTTTTTTAATGCCGCCGGCGGCGGCGATCCAGTGATGTTCCAGCATTTATTCTGGTTCTTTGGGCACCCGGAGGTATATATCCTGATTCTGCCGGCGTTTGGGTTGATCTCGCAAATCGTCCCCACGTTTGCGCGTAAGCCGCTGTTCGGCTACGTCTCCATGGTCTATGCCACTGCTTCGATCGCCTTCCTCTCGTTTGTGGTATGGGCGCACCATATGTTCACCACCGGCATGCCGGCGGCGGGAGAGCTGTTCTTCATGTATACCACTATGCTCATCGCGGTGCCGACCGGCGTTAAGGTGTTCAATTGGGTATCGACCATGTGGCGCGGATCGATGAGCTTCGAGACCCCGATGTTGTTCGCGGTTGCTTTTATCCTGTTGTTTACCATCGGCGGCTTGTCCGGATTGATGCTGGCGATTGTACCGGCGGATTTCCAATATCAAGACACCTATTTCGTCGTGGCGCATTTCCATTATGTGTTGTTCTCCGGCTCGATTATGGCGATGATGGGCGGCATGTATTACTGGCTGCCGAAATGGACCGGAAATATGTACAACGAGACCCTGGCCAAATGGCATTTCTGGCTGACGGCGATTTTCTTTAACATCACTTTCTTCCCGCAACATTTTTTGGGATTGGCCGGCATGCCGCGCCGCATCCCCGACTATGCCTTGCAATTTACCGAATTCAATCAGATTTCAAGCATCGGCGCGTTCGGTTTAGGCCTAGCGCAATTGCTGATGCTTTATATCCTCTGGCAGACTATCCGCGGCGGCAAAAAGGCGACCAGTAAAGTGTGGGAAGGCGCGCAGGGGCTCGAGTGGACGCTTAGCTCGCCGCCGCCGTATCACAGCTTTGCGACCCCGCCTAAGATTAAGTAATGAGCCTTAGCCCGGGTGCGATATGAAATTGCCTGAAGCGAGCAGCGCAAACCGTCGGTTAGTGCGCAGGCTGGTGCTGGTGATTGTCGGCATGTTCTTTTTCGGCTTTGCGCTGGTGCCGCTGTACGATGTCTTCTGCAAGGTTACCGGCTTAAACGGCAAGACCGGGCGGCTGGACGCGCAAGCGGTGCCGGCAACCAAAATCGATACCGGCCGCTGGGTGACAGTCGAATTCACCGCCAGTGTGAACCAGGGCATGCCGTGGGAATTCCGGCCCACGGTCAAGAAAATGCGCGTGCATCCCGGTGAAATAGCGGCGACGGCGTACTATGCGCGCAATCTCGCGGATGAAACTATCGCGGGCCAGGCGGTCCCGAGCGTCACCCCGGGGCTCGCTGGAGAGCATTTTAAGAAACTCGAATGCTTTTGCTTTAGCCGCCAGGAATTAAAGGCGAAAGAAGGCAGGGAAATGCCGGTGCGTTATGTTGTTCAGGCCGATTTACCGCAAGATATTACCACCGTGACCTTGTCGTACACCTTTTTCAATGTCGATAAGCAGTCGGCGCAGAAATACGGCCACAGCGCCGATAAGCACGAATATGATTACGTCGCCCATGTTCACTAGAAGCTATCTACGCCGTGCGCGCGAAACGTTTTTTTATTACCGAGGGGAGTAACTATGTCTGCAGCACATGGTGGTTATTATCTGCCTAATCCCAGTCCGTGGCCGCTGGTTGGGTCCGTCGGCTTATTCAGCTTGGCGCTGGGGTTCATCCTTACCATAAATCCGTCGTTTGGCGGCGGGTCTGGTCCGTGGCTGATGCTGCTCGGCGCCGCCATCATCATTTATATGATGTTCGGCTGGTTCGGCACGGTGATCGACGAAAGCGAAGGCGGGATTTATAACAAACAGGTCGATGGTTCTTTCCGTTTTGGCATGGCCTGGTTTATTTTTTCCGAAGTCATGTTTTTCGCCATCTTTTTCGGCGCTTTATTTTATGTGCGCGAATATGCAGTACCCTGGCTGGCCGAGACCAAATTGCTGTGGCCGGGGTTTGAAGGCCTATGGCCTACCAGCGGACCGAAGGGCAGCCCTTTCACCCCCATGGCGGCCTGGGGTATTCCCGCTATCAATACATTAATTCTGTTGAGTTCCGGCGCCACCGTCACCTGGGCGCATTGGGGCTTGTTAAAGGATAACCGCGCGCAATTGATAGTCGGCCTGTTCTTAACCATCGCCCTAGGCCTCACTTTCCTGGCGTTGCAAGCCTACGAGTATACGCATGCCTATACTGAACTCGGCTTGACGTTAAAGACCGGGGTTTACGGCTCCACCTTCTTCATGTTGACCGGTTTCCATGGGTTCCACGTCACCATGGGTTCCATCATGCTGATCGTTATTTTATCGCGTTCCATCCGGGGCCATTTTACCCCCGATCACCATTTCGGTTTTGAGGCGGTGACGTGGTATTGGCATTTTGTCGACGTGGTGTGGCTGTTGCTGTTTATATTTGTGTATTGGTTATAAGCGCAAGCGGATCAAACAAAGGCGCTGCTTCTACTTAAAGATGCTGAAAAGTCCATCCCTGGTCTTTTCAGCACGAAAAGCAAAAAGCGCGGTTTTTGCTTTTCTTCATTTTTCAATCACTAACGTGATTTAAAAATGGCGGTATATCCCTATACCGCACCCGCAAGGGTTGAAAAACTGGTTTTTCAACCCTTGCGGGCAGCGCCTTTTTTACTGACGGAGATTTTACTGCCGCAGCGGGACGAACCCAAAATAGAACGCCGCCATCAGAAATAGAAACAAGGCGATGGACAGAATAATGCGCGCGGTCAAGGCCTGAACCATGCGCTCGTTGCGCCCTTTGTCTTTGTACATGAACACCAGGGCGGAAAACAGGCTGGTAACAATCAGCACCAACACGGTGATGACAATGATCTTAAAGAACATTTTTTATTTCCGTGTCTAAAGGCAAGGGAGGTTGGGAACGGCTATTATACTGGTTAAGCCGGCGTGTGGGTATTGATTTTAAATGTGGAGATTAGGTTATCAGTTTCGTCCAGCCTTAATTCCGAGTCTCGCTACCCTGTTGCTGCTCCCGGTGTTTATCGGCCTTGGCCTGTGGCAGCTCGACCGGGCCGAGCAGAAGCGCGCGCTGCAAGCGGAATACGACGCGCGCAGCCAGGATGCGCCGATACCAATCCGCGCGCGCGTGCAAACAGCGGAGGAGCTGCGTTTTTATCGAATAATAGTAAAAGGCCATTACGATCCGGATTATCAGATTTTGTTGGATAACCGGGTGCACCAGGGGCGCGCCGGTTACCACGTGATCACGCCGTTGCGCGTAGCGGGTAGCGATGTGCGGGTGTTGATTAATCGCGGCTGGATACCGCTGGGTGAGACTCGCGCGGATCTGCCGCACGCCACCGTGCCGGAGGGGCTGCAAGAAGTGACCGGCCTTGCGGTGGTGCCGCAGCCGCGGCATTTTGTGTTATCCGCGGAGGCGGAGCCGAGTAACGATGCCTGGCAGCCGGTGTGGGAATATTTGGATATAAAACGCTACGCCGAAGCGGTGCCGTTTAAGGTGCAGCCGGTGGTGGTATTGCTAGCCCCGGCCAATGCCGGCGGCTTTGTGCGCGAGTGGGCGCGGTTGGATGCCGGGATTGCCACGCATCAGGGCTATGCCTTCCAATGGTTCACGTTAGCGCTTGCGTTACTAGCGGCTTATTTATTTGTTAATACGCGCAAGATTAGCGATAAAGATACATAGTGGAAAAAGCCCGGCCAAAACCGTTTGCCAGGTTAAAAATGATCGCCTTGATGGCGGTATTCGCTTTCCCCATCGCGCTGGCTTCGCTGCTGTACAGTGTCGGCTGGCGGCCGCAGGGCACGATTAACCATGGCGAGCTGGTACAGCCGGCGCGGCCTATTCAAGACGTCAGACTGCAAACGCTGGCCGGCGAGCCGCTTAATTTCAGCCGGTTTCAGAAAAAATGGACTATGCTTTATTTCGATGGGCCGAAATGTGCCGACGTCTGCCGGGAAAATCTCCGTAAGATGCGTCAGGTGCATCTGGCTCAAGGCAAAGATGTCGACCGCATACAGCGGGTATTTGTTGTTATGAATGCCCCGGCGCCCAACGGTTTGCGGGAAGTTATTCAGGAAAACCCGGAGTTGAAAGTGCTGACAGGTTCAGCGGAGAACATAAAAAAATTAGCCGGACAGTTTAGCTTGCGGGCAGGCACGCCGTTCGGATTGCATCGCATCTATGTGTTAGATCCGTTGGGCAATTTTATAATGAGTTACCCACCGTCGGCGGATCCAAATGGCATACGCAAGGATTTTAATCGTCTGTTAAGAGTCTCCCAAATCGGGTGAGAGTCTGATCATCATGGCCAGCAAAAGTATATCGATGAGATTTTTTCGCCTCGCCCTGTTTTCCGCGGCGATTGCTTATTGCGTGGTGTTACTGGGGGCTTATACCCGGCTATCCGATGCCGGGCTGGGCTGTCCTGACTGGCCGGGCTGCTATGGCAAATTATTCGCGCCGGTCACCGCCAAGGATATCGATGCAGCCAGGCAATTCCATGCGGAAAAACCGGTCGAGAGCCATAAGGCCTGGAAGGAAATGGCGCATCGTTATATCGCCGGCACCTTGGGCCTGCTGATCTTGCGCCTATCCGCTTTAGGCTGGCAATTACGCAAAATCAACCGGCGTCAGCAATATATCCTGCCCGCCATCGTCACGCTGCTGGTATTCGGCCAGGCCATCTTAGGAATGCTGACGGTCACCTTGCAGTTGAAACCGTTAGTCGTCATGGCGCATTTGCTCTGCGGTCTGGTCATTCTCGCGTTGCTTTGGTGGGTGGTGCTGCGCGAACAACGCTTTTGGCGGCCGGTGCCGACTAGTCCGACAACCCGGCGTTTGCGCTTGCGCGCTATTATTGCCTTGGTGCTGGTGATGTTTCAGATCGCGCTTGGCGGTTGGACCAGCGCCAACTATGCCGCGCTTACCTGTCCGGATTTTCCCACTTGCCAGGGCGTCTGGTGGCCGAAGGTGGATTTTGTTGACGGTTTCACCCTCTGGCGCGGGCTCGGCATTGATTATGAAGGAGGCGTACTCAATCTCCCCGCCGCCACCGCGGTACACCTGGCTCATCGTATCGGCGCCTTGATTACCTTCATTTATGTAGGCTGGTTGGCGTTGCATACCTTGCGTGTCGGCGCGCAGGACAACCTCCGCCGGTACGGCCTGTTGGTGCTTGCGGTATTGCTGCTCCAAATTGGATTGGGCATTATGAATGTATTAACCCACTTACCGTTGGTTATTGCGGTGGCGCATAATGCGGTTGCCGCCCTGCTTTTACTCAGTTTGGTTACATTTAATCACGTAATACGGTCCATTAAGGCGTAAGCGATAAACATCATGAAGCTGCAAACTGCAATTGTGCAACCGTTGCCGCGCCGGCAGCGCGTATCCATGCGCGCAAGGGAATATCTGGAGCTTGGCAAACCGCGTGTCGTCGCCTTGATTGTTTTTACCGCCATCGTCGGCATGTTTCTCGCCACGCCGGCAATGCCGCCGTTATCCACCATTATTTTGGCCACCCTCGGTATCGGGCTTGCCGCCGCCTCGGCGGCAAGCATTAACCATCTGCTGGATCAGCATGCCGATGCCATCATGACCCGCACCCGCGGCCGGCCGTTGCCGACCGGGCAATTAAAGCCGAGGCAGGCGCTCGCGTTCGCGCTTATTCTCGGCGCGCTTTCCATGCTGATCCTGGTATTAGGCGTGAATGCATTAACCGCGGCGCTGACTTTTATTTCCTTGATCGGTTACGCGGTGGTTTACACGGTTTATCTTAAACGCGCGACGCCGCAGAACATTGTGATCGGCGGCGCCGCCGGCGCAGCGCCGCCGGTGCTCGGTTGGACGGCGGTGACAGGGGAAGTGAGCAGCGATGCACTATTGCTGTTTCTCATCATTTTTGTCTGGACCCCGCCGCATTTCTGGGCGCTGGCTTTGTATCGCCAACAGGAATACGCCAAGGTCGGCATTCCTATGCTGCCGGTCACGCACGGCAGCGAGTTTACCCGCTTGCACGTCCTGCTTTATACCCTGCTGTTAACCGCCGTTACCCTCATGCCGTTTGCTACCCACATGAGCGGCCTGTTTTATCTGTTGGGCGCGGTCGTATTAAACGCCGGCTTTATCCATTTTGCCTGGAGGCTTTATCGCAATTACAGCGACTTGCTGGCGAAGAAGACGTTTGCTTATTCCATCCAATATCTTGCCGCCCTGTTTAGCTTGCTCTTGATCGATCATTACCGGGCCTATTTCAGCGAGGCTTTGCAATCCGCTTTGTATTAACTATGCGCAGGCGTTTTGCCGGGCAAATTCTTTTTACTATCCTGCTGGTCAGCGCCTGTTCGGCGTCCGCGCCGCAATTCAAAACCACGGATATCAGCACTGTCGAGTGGGGCAAAGATTTTGTGCTGACCACGCACACCGGCGAACGCAAACGGCTGTCTGATTTCAAGGGCAAGCCGGTCATTTTATTTTTCGGTTATACCAATTGCCCGGATATCTGCGGGCCAACGTTAGCCAAGCTCGCCGAAGTAATGAAAAAGCTGAATGCGACGGCGAATCAGGCGCAAGTGATTTTTATCAGCGTCGACCCGGCACACGATACACCTCCGCAGCTTGCCAAATTTGTTACTGCCTTTGACCCGCATTTTATCGGCATGACCGGCACACCCGCCGAGATTGCCGTGGTGACGCAGGATTACAAGATTGCCACCCAGCAGAAAGCGGCGCCCACCGGCGCTGCTTCGATCGAGCATTCCGGCGGCGCATTTATTATCGACCGCAAAGGCAAATTGCGGCTGTATATAAAGGAGGCGACGCCGGTCGCCGACATCGTCCACGACCTGCGGTTATTGCTGAAAGAAAACGCTTAAGGAAACTCTGAATAAGCCGTATTTGTCCATCTACATTAACTGTCATTCCGAACCGCCGTTAGGCGGCTAATGCAGCTAATGTAGGTTGGGTTAAGCCGCCTAAGCGGCGAACCCAACAAATTCATAGGTTTTGACTGGTTCGCTACGCTGCGCCTTTATTGCCGTTTGTCGACGATTATATTGCGCTTTGCTCAGATCTATTTGCAAGCCATTTGCTGATTATCGCGCCAGGTCGTATGCGACTGAGATTCCCGTAAATAACAGCCGCGTCATTTCCAACCAAGTTTGTTAAACTTAGCTCCCGCTTTCATTTTTTTGAAGAGCCATGCAACGCATCTACCAAGCCGAAAATATAATAGACGCCCACCTGATAAAGGGGCTGTTAGAGCAGCATGGAATTGCCGCCTATGTGGGTGGGTATTACCTGCAGGGTGGCGTGGGCGAAACTCTGGTCGATGGTTTCGCATCGGTCAGCGTCGACGAGCGCGACATCGCGGCGGCGCAGGCGATCATAGAAGATTACGATAACGGCAAATTTATGTTGGATGACGACGAGGACATGACTAAACCGTGGAAAAAGAAATGAAGGCTTTTTACTGCGATCAATTTGTTATGTCGCTGCTGCCGGATGCCGCTTGTTGTGTAGCCCCGTGATTTATTGCTTCGACACGAGTGCCATTAATCGATTGCTGGACGACCCGGAACGGGAGCCAGTTATCAAAGCGATCCTCGGTATCGGGTCGTTCCGCATAACGGCTTACAATGTCCTAGAGGTAGCAAAGACTAAGGACGAAGACCGGCGGCCTCGTCTCATCAACCTGATGAGAGTGCTTGCTGATGGAAAACGTCCTCTGGATAGACCAAACACCATTCTTCTCACGTACGCGAAAGCGCACGCGGACCGCACCTCCTCTGCCCCGGTGAATGCCGACGACAACCTAGATAGTCTTTGGATCGCCTTGAATCAACCCGATCTCGTTGATGAAGAGGCGAGGCAGGAGGCGCTGACCTGGGCTACACAGTGGGAGCACGACTTCTCTGAAGTGGTCGCGGGAGACCGCGAGAAGTTTCAGGCCCTCTTCCAAAAGGTGCCCGGTGAGTGGCCGAAGTCGACCGCCTCGACCTTGCGCGCCTACCTCAACAAAAAGGACGAATGCCGGTCCCTCATCAGCGACGTGTACGGACGCCACACTGGAACATCGCTGACTGATTCAGAGTACCCGGTCTTAGTGCGTGAGCCGGCCTGGCCCCTCTACTTCTCGGGCTATGCCTACGCAGTTCATCAACGAGCTATACAGGAACACAATTTCTCAGGAAGCCGGAACGCGGGTGCGATTGATCTCGGCCAAGCTGTGTACCTCACCCTGTGTGACCGCTTCGTAACCAATGATCGGGCGCAATATCGAGCCCTCCGCTTGTTGAATGTGTTGAACACAAAACGCCACACGCAGGTAATGCGATATGACGCCTTTCGCAGCCGTCTGTTGGTGTTCGCGTAGGTTGAGTCGCCCAACCCGGCGCTGCAGGGAACGCACGATGAAGCCGCGCGCTCCTGAGAGCCCGTAGGTTGGGGTGAATGAAATGATCCCCAACAAAATCTCGGCCTCATGACGTACAGGGAAGTACTAATGCCGCGGGAGGCGGGATGCCGGGAGCGGCTATCGAATGTGTCGAAATGAACTGGGCGAAATTTATCAGTGGTGGATTTTTATTGGGGTGCGGTCGCTCCAGCGCGTCCCTGCGCCCGCGGCACTTGTGCTTCCTGCACATCGCAAGCTTACCACCACCTACCCTGCTTGGTTGAGCAAGCGCGGGACTGCCGGGTTGGGAAGAAACACTCGCCATATTAGAATTTCGAAGTGTTCTGATTTCAAGCAGTTAACGTTGACTCCGCCAGATTATGCGGCGTAGAGTGCCAGAATATCAGTCAAATTTATTATCTATTTTTAGTTAGCTGTTACTAGGAAGAAAAATGACCGAAGGGCTCCTCCGACAACGTAGAACCTGATGATCGTTTCTTTGATCATAGTTCTTCTCAGCTTTGGAGGCGTAGAAATTCAAGAGGTAGGTGCGCTTGGAACCAAGCTCGTATTTGGGAATAAAGACGTCTTATACATTGGTCTTTGGGTCATCTTCTTTTATTTCCTATTTCGCTACTACCAATACTTCCTTGAAGAGGACGACCGAGGAATTGCCGAAGCGTTTTGGGCTAAAGTCAACGCACTTTCATTTAATGTTTTAAGAAAGGCGGCTGCGGTGCAGCACTCCTTGCAGTTGAATCAATTGGCTGGTGAGTTCCGTTTCAGTCAGCTTCAAAAGAAATCCCAATTTATTCGTACAGGCACAGTGGTCACGAGCAGAGGCCAATATGGCGAGCAAATGTCTTCTGAATACAAAATTAACACTCTAAAATATACTCCTGCGTTCGTTCTTGCAGTTGCACATGTTGCGGTGAACCGAAGTGTTCTGACAGATTTTCTTTTGCCGTTCTTAGTAGCCATCGCTGCTCTTATCGCAGGTTTCTCTGGCTCTTGGGAAGGTTCGTTGTGTAAGGTTGTAGAATGGCACACGTTTCAACGTCTATGCAGCCCGTAGGTTGGGGTGAATGAAATGATCCCCAACAAAATCTTAACCTCATGATGTACAGGGAAGTACTAATGCCGCGGGAGGCGGGATGCCGGGAGCGGCTATTGAATGTCTCGAAATGAACTGGGCGAATTTTATCGGTGATGGATTTTTGTTGGGGTGCGCAAGTTTACACCAACCTATCGCGCTGTAGAACCAATCCTAGCAATGGATGACAACAATTATATTGATATTTCACCTACCCTTCGGGCCGGCTTTGTCTATCGAATCATTTCCGTTGATCAACTTTTCGAGCTGTTCGAGAAGAAGCAAAACGTTTTGGTCAAACCCAAGAAATGGGAAGATCCATTTGAGAATTTCATCCTGCGTTCTAAAGTGAAGCTCTCGACAGGTGACGTAGCCACACTAGGTGTTCGTGATCAGTTCTTTGGCCAATGCTGGACACTTCATAGTGCTTCAGATGCCATGTGGCGGATCTACTCACCAAATGCAAATGCCGTCCGTATTCGATCAACAGTTCGTAAGCTGGCGGACAGCCTCATTCACGCCTGTGGAGCATTGTCATATGTCGAGGCGTTCATAGGAAAAGTGAAATACCTTCCAAACAAACGGCTCATCGAATATGCAAATAACGCGTTCAATGGAGCAACAATCCCTTATTCAAAGATGTTTGCTCAAACGCTGTTGGTCAAACGCCCCGCCTTCAAACACGAACGTGAGGTCAGATTATTACTCTGTCTTCAAGACGAATCTCTCATTGAGAATGATCTTTATGCCTACGCTGTCGACGCCCATACATTGATCGATCAAATAATGATTGACCCTAGACTGCCAGAAAAGGACGCCAATCTCCTTCGAGATAAAATTATAGCCAAGACAACATTTAAGGGGCCAGTTAAGCGTTCGCTGTTGTATGCAGCCCCTCCGAAGCTAGTGATTCCATTTTGATTGAGACGCCTATTTCGGCTGTTTGCTAGAAAAGTTAGGTATGTATTCTAAAGGACATTGACGCACTGGCAAGAATTAGACGCCATGACGGCGCAATTAAAAGCACCCTTTAGGGTGTCCAATTTAAGTGAGGCAGAAAGAACATGGCGCGAGCACGTATTTCATTCAACCCGCTCGATTTCGCAGGGGAGTACGTGCTGCAGGCATGGTCCCGCCGTAATGACATGACTGAGGAGCAGTGTAACGGCTTTTTTCAATTCACGCATATAACAGCATGCAGCTACATCGAGTCTCTCCTGTCCCACTACTTAGTGTCAGTGATCTCTGAGCCGACCATTGTTCTGCGCAAAGCGAAGGGGTTCGCGGAGCGCACGACAAAGTGGCAAGACGGCGACGAGGTCAAAGTTGACGTTGAGCTTGAGAATCGCGCTGTGCAGCGGTTACTTGAGCAATTCGAGACAGATCTTAACGGCGCACCGTTTGCACGGCTGATCAGTTTTCATACAACCATTCTTGGAAGATCGCTTTCCGACATCGTGGGTCCCTCGCTGTACGCGAGAGTGAACGGGCTGGTGGCAATTCGAAACGTGCTGGCGCACGGCCGGCCCGTTTACGTTGACTTAGTCAGCGATCCCGGCGGAAGCAAATCCTTGGTACCGGAGGCGAACTTTGACGCGCATCCACTGAAGAGCGTATTCCAAGCGCTTGCCTCCGACGGTCTGTACGATCCGGCGAACGCAAGGAGCGGACCTCTGGTGGACTCGCTCCGCCATATCTATCGAGAAGAGGTCGTGCGCTACTTTTGGGACGCGACACGACAAGTGGCTGATATTTACATCCAGCTAGGGGCTGAACAGGGGTTCATCGATGCGAAACACTTCCAAAGGTTGCCACCTCTGCCTGCATAATCCGCCGTTGCAGGGAGCCGTTTCGCAGCCCGTAGGTTGGGGTGAATGAAATGATCCCCAACGAAATCTTGGTCTTATGACGTACAGGGAAGTACTAATGCCGTAGGAGGCGGGATGCCGGGAGCGGCTATTGAATGTGTCGAAATGAACTGGGTGAAATTTATCAGTGGTGGATTTTTATTGGGGCGCGGTCGCTCCTGCGCGTCCCTGCGCCCGCGGCACTTGTGCTTCCTGCACATCGCAAGTTTACCCCAACCTACTGCGCTTTATTTCAAGGTGCTGTTTTTCGCCAGGGGGGAAGGCGCTCGGTTTGTCAAGCTGCCAAAATCTGTTCTAATTTCTTAACCAGGGGCGGCAGATCATGGATAACTGTCTGCCAGACAATATCCAGATTGATGTCAAAGTAAGCGTGGATTAAGCGATGACGCATGCCAACCACGTCGGCCCAAGGAATATCAGGATATTTATTCTGAGTTTCAGGAGTTACCTTGGTTGCCGCTTCACCCACAATCTCGATTGCCTTAACTAATGACAAAACCAGCATTCGATTAGCATCGAGATTCTTCCGTGATTGACCTCCCAGAAAGACCATCGCCTCGCGCGCGGCATCAAGCATATGTCGCAAGCGAATTTCATCATCCTTCCGCATATTGCACTTCGGCACTGGCGAGGACTTGCTGGCGGAAATAACGACTAAGGTCTTCGGGTGTGCGCAAATCGATCTTGCGGCCTCCGAGCAACGTCGAGAGTTCGCGTTCCATTCGCGCCACTCCTAGTAGACCTGGGATATGGGTAGTCTCGAATTCCACCAGCACATCGATATCACTGTCCGGCCGGAAATCATCCCTCAGGACCGAACCGAACAAAGCCAACCGACGGATATGGTGGGCCTTACAGAAATCCGTGATCTTTTTGTGTGGGATATCGATGCGCGCGCTCATGACCTAAGTCCAGTATGTATTATTGGTAATCCTAGCATATCAAAAAGGCGAATAGATCGTCTTTATCCAAGGGGGGCGCCTACATTGCAGGTGCTTTCGAGAAAGGTTAGGCAGGTATTCTAAAGGACATTGACGCCCCGGCAAGAATTAGACACCATGATGGCGCAATTAAGAGCACCCTTTAGGGTGTTAATTTAAGCAATGCCCCAGGAAAGAGAATATGAAACCAATATTCATTCTCCTAATCGTATTTGCAAGTCTGGCCGGCTGCGGCAAGAACGAAGACGATGCGCATAAGGGCTATTTTGATGAGAGAGCGACACCAGCATCAGACGTAGAGCGCAGTAGAAATAAGTACCTAGCGTATGAACATTCCGTCTCCGTAGATACAAATGAAAACGGAGCAAAGAGCCTTTACGAGAAAGTAATATCAACGTGCAAGGCTGACAATGCGAACGGCTGTACGCTGCTTGACTCAAGCCTGACGACTGGCCGCAGTATCTCAGCGCGAATAAAGATTCGAGCCAAACCGGGAGGCATCAAGAATATTATTGGCATTGTTTCCTCTAACGGCGAACTGACCAATCAGGCAACTCATGTTGAAGATTTAGCGCGGCCAATAATTGACAACAACAAACGCCTAGAGATGTTAAAACAATACCAGAAGAGGCTACTGAAATTAGAGCGCGAGGCTACTAATGATGTTGATTCACTAATTAAGCTTTCCAAGGAGCTAGCAACTGTCCAGTCAGAGATCGAGCAAGCCGCTGGAGAAAACGCTCATCTGTTAGAGCGCGTAAACATGGATACTCTGGATATTTCCATAAGCACAAACAAAAATCGCTCATTTTGGTCGCCTGTAGTTAATTCAATTTCAGATTTTTCAAGCAATCTATCAAACGGGATATCAATCGCTTTGGTAAGTCTGGCATATGTTCTACCGTGGGCAGTCATAATTTTAATATTCGTAGTAATTGGTCGTAAGGTATGGCGCAGAAGGAGAGCATGATCCGCTTTCGCAAAGGCATAACTTTAGTGACAGTATTCCGCCATCGAACCGCCTTGGTCTTACAAGGATTAGATACGCTTATTGCATGATGGCACCTATTACTATTAGCAGATTCAGAATCACTTGGGCGATGGTGCTGCTCATAGGGTTCCTGAGCGGTTGCGGTAAATCTGCTCCGGAAACTGGACCTGAAGTGTCCTGTAAAACCGACTCCGATTGTTGGTGCAGAGTGTTTACCGGCGCAAAATTCGTTGAAGGAAAAGAGCCGAGCCAATGTAAAGATAACCGGTGTATGAAGTGCCTTTATGATTGAGGCAAACTTTTTTTTCAGCTATGGCCAATGCGCGTCAAGCGGACCTAGATCCCGCTGCCGCGGGGCCCTCGGCCGCTCACGCACGGCGTTGACGCCACATGATTACCGGAAAAGATAAGATGAAGAACTATCGTCGTGCCAAGAAAACGATCGATGTCTCCGTTGGAGAGTCGGTTCGCATTATACAGGAGCTTCAAGAGCTTAGTCAGAACGATCTGGCCGAACTTACGGGTATCCCACAGTCTACCATTTCGGCCATTGAAAACGATCGGGTGCGTGGGTGTAGAGCGTGCAAAGGTTCTCGCAATGGCCTTGAAGTGTCATCCGCTGGTTTTCCCGGGATGGGAAATTGAGCAAGAGTCAGCAGTCTAAGCAAACGTATAACCCCGCGCTTCGAGACGGACGCGCCAAGACGGCGCGCCACTCGAGCGGCGCCACTGCCATCGTTTGAGTTGAATCTTACCGCGAGAGCTTGGCGGTAATGCTGGCGACGTGTTTGCCCTGAAACCGGGCGCCGGCCAATTCGTTCTCGCTCGGCATGCGTTCGCCTTTTCCGCCGGTGATTGTTGCCGCGCCGTAAGGCGAGCCGCCGGTGATTTCATCTAACCGCATTTGGCTTTGAAAGCTATAAGGCAAGCCGACGATCACCATGCCTTGATGCAGCAAGGTATTATGAAAACTTAATATGGTCGATTCCTGCCCGCCATGTTGGGTCGCGGTGCTGGTGAATACGCTCCCGACTTTGCCGACTAATGCGCCGGTAAGCCAAAGCTGGCCGGTGGCGTCGAGGAATTGGCGCATCTGCCCGCACATATTGCCGAAGCGCGTGGGCGTGCCGAAGATGATGCCATCGGCGTCGGCGAGTTCGTCCACGCTGCAAATGGGAATGTTGGCAAAGCTTTTTTGCGCCTCCAGCGCACCCATCGCGGCGAGGGTATCCTTGGGCAGCGTTTCCGGCACGCGCCGCAATTCCACCGTAGCGCCGCTGACTTCGCGCGCGCCCTCCGCCACCGCCTCGGCCATGCGCTTGATGTGCCCATACATGGAATAGAAAACGACCAAAATCTTCATAAATATAATCTCCTTGAAATTCTGAGGCGGCGATTATGCCATTATTCCTAACCCGCGGCATAATCCGGCACTTTTCGAGTTGCACAAGTAAAGGGCACCTCTAAAAATTCAGAAATGTAGGGTGGATTAAGCGGCCGCTCATGCGCATCCCTGCGCTTGCGACGCACAGGGAGGTGCAAGTGTCGCGGGAGGCAGGATGCCGAAAGCGACCGGCATTCATGCATCCTGCACAGTACAGCGTATCCCCCTTGAGGGTAGGGTGACATAACCCATTATGATTTTGTTGGGTTCGCCGCTTGCGCGGCTTAACCCAACCTACATGTGACGTAGATGGATGTACTAACGCCGCGGGAGGCCAGGATGCCGGGAGCGGTAAAAGCAATTTTTAAAGGTTCCCTAAAGAAGACAATGAGACAGGGTCTCTTTGCGGCCTTGGATTTACCATCGGTTTCTAGGTACTCTTTCGCCAAGCAGGTTACGGCGTCATTCATTAATTACTATCTAAGAAGAGGCGGGCTGGGGTATGTCATTTTTATATGAAGCAGTGTTTTTTCTGATCGCGGCGGTTATTACTGTCCCGTTATCAAAACGGCTGGGATTAGGCACCGTCTTGGGTTACCTCGCCGCAGGCGCAGTCATCGGTCCCTGGGGCTTAGGCCTCGTCCGCGACGTCGACAATGTGCTGCATTTTTCCGAGCTGGGCGTGGTTTTGCTGTTATTTATCATTGGGTTGGAACTGGAGCCCGCGCGGTTGTGGGCGCTGCGCAAGCCGGTGTTCGGTTTGGGTTTAGCGCAAGTCGCCGTGACCGGGCTATTGTTGATGCTCGCGGGCATCGCCCTTGGCCTGCCGGCCGCCACCGCCCTGATCATCGGCCTGGTGCTGTCTTTATCATCCACCGCGTTCGCCTTGCAGCTGCTCGCCGAGAAAAACCAACTGAGCACGTATTATGGGCAAACCTCATTCGCCGTTCTCTTGTTTCAGGATCTGGCCGCCATCCCGCTGCTGGCGATTATTCCGTTGCTGGGGACGAGCGAAGCCGGCATGGATCAAACCGCCAGCCTCGTAGCCATCGCCAAAGCGGTGGCGGTAATCGTTGCTGTGGTCGTCGGCGGGCGCTGGCTGTTGCGCCCATTTCTGCGCTTCGCGGCCTCCACGGTAAGCCAGGAAATCTTCACTGCGGCGGCGTTGCTGGTGGTCATGGGCACCGCGCTGCTGTTGCAACAGACAGGTCTGTCCATGGCCCTCGGCGCATTTCTGGCGGGCGTACTGCTGGCCGACTCGGAATACCGCCATGAGCTCGAAGCCGATATCGATCCGTTCAAGGGCCTGTTGCTGGGGTTGTTTTTCATCGCCGTCGGCATGTCGATTGATCTCGGTCTGATTATCCACAAACCACTTACCATTTTGGCCCTGGTTCTCGGTTTAATGGCGGTCAAATCCGCGGTATTGATCGGGCTTGGCCGGCTCGCCGGGCACAATACGCCGTCCGCGGTCAATCTGGCGTTGTTCATTTCTCAGGGCGGGGAATTCGCGTTCGTTCTATTCGGCGTAGCCGCCGGCGCGCGGGTGATGGACAAGTCGCTCGCCGATTTATTAATCGTAGTGGTGTCCGTATCCATGGCGTTCACGCCGTTGTTGCTTCTGTTGAACGAGCGGGTATTCAGATTTGGCCAGGGGCCCACGCAGGAGAGGGAGTTCGATAAAATCCCGGAGCAGGACAACAAGGTGATCATCGCCGGCTTCGGCCGCTTCGGCCAGATGATCGCCCGTACGTTGCGGATGAAAAAGATCAGGTTCACCGCCCTCGAGGCGAGTTTCGAGCAGGTCGATTTTGTGCGCAAGTTCGGCAACAAAATCTATTTCGGCGACGCCTCGCGTTTGGATTTATTGCGCGCCGCCAAAGCGGACAAAGCCAGGGTGTTTGTGCTTGCGATCGATGATGTCGATGCGTCGGTCAAAACCGCGGAAATGGTGAGAAAAAACTACCCGCATCTGAAAATCTATGCGCGGGCGCGCAACCGTGTACACACTTACCGGTTAATGGATGTCGGCGTGGATAACATCATCCGCGAAACTTTCCTGTCCAGTCTTGAGCTTGCGAAGGATGTGTTGCAGGGGCTGGGCTTACCGGCGGCGGAGGCGGAGGATGCGGTGCGCAAGTTCCGGCATCACGACGAGGCGCTGTTGCGAAAGCAGCACTTGATCCAGCACGACGAGGCGCAGCTCATCGCCAGCGTTAAACAGGGTGCGGAAGAGCTGGAGCGATTGTTCGAACAAGATACAGGGGGCGGCTGACGTACAGGGAAGTACTAATGCCGGTCGCTTCCGGCATCCTGCCTCCCGCGACACTTGCACATCCCTGTGCGTCGCGGGTGCAGGGATGCCGGGAGCGGCTAAGTAGGGCTATTTTCATCAGTCACACTTTTTGGGAGATATTTTAAAATAGTAATACTTAAATTATTTGACTTACTTAAATTAAAAGGTATACTATCCTCAGTTATCAGAAGGGGCAAAATTCTAGTGGACACCTACATTACGGTTAAAGGTCAGATTGTTATCCCGTCCAAAGTGCGGCGGAAATTTGGGATCAAGCAAGGGACGCGCATCCAGATTGACGTGGATGAGCAGACTCACAAAATTATCCTTACGCCAATCACCCACGACTATATTCAGAGCCTGCGCGGCAAATACAAAGGCAAGGGGCTGCTAAAGGCGTTAGCGGCGGAAAAAAAGCGTGAAAGAGAATTTTGATGTCACGCAAACCTAGGGCCATCGTCCTCGATTCCTGGGCGATTTTGGCCTACCTGGAAGACGAAAGTGCGGGACAACAGGTGGCGGATATCATCGCTAACGCGCATGAACATGGCATACCTCTGATGATGTCGACGGTGAACGCCGGAGAAGTGTGGTATATCCTGGCACGTGAGATATCGGACGCCGAGGCCGACAAGGGAATAGACGATCTCAGGCAGCTCGGAATTGAATTCATCGATGCCGATTGGAAGCTCGCGCGTTTGGCTGGAACTTTTAAATCTAAAAACCGGATGTCGTTTGCCGACTGTTTTGCTGCCGCTCTCGCTAAAGAAAACAAGGCCGAGTTAATCACCGGGGATAGGGAGTTTAAGCAGGTCGAAAGCGAAATAAAGATCTCTTGGCTTTAAGAGATAGATTAGTTATGCCTACGCCATTAAATGAGGATGTAAAGGTTGCCTTAAAGGCGGCTATCAGGCAGCCGTGTCTCGCAAACGTGAGATGCTTAGAGGCAGCACTAGACAAGCAAGGTTTTGGGAAACGGATTTTCGGGCGGCTTAATCAAAAATCATCCATTGAAGCGGCATCAGAAAGTGATCGCGGTATTACAGAACGGCTAGCTAATGCGTTCGATGCGTCCTTAAAAGCTGCGTTATTATCAGTAGGTATTGATAGAAGTGACCGAAGTCTTACTCCCAGAAATTGTGCCCAACGATTTCTCTGTCCTAACGCAGAAAATGCAGATTGGAGCCCACAAGACGATAGAATTTCTTTTTCAAAACCCGTCATCGAATTCTGGCCTGAGAATGAACACGAGAAAAACCGATTTAGAAAATACAATCCAGGTGATGGTTTAGCATCTGTTCTTGTTAGAGATTTTGGTGTCGGTATTGGAAGAGAAGACATGCCGAGAACGATTCCAAATTTAAACAGCGAGTCAAAATTGAGATCCTTCGAAGCAATTGGACAGTTTGGACATGGCGGTAGCAGCTCACTGGCATTTTGTGAATCGTGTCTAATTATTTCGAAACCAAGATTTAAGGATACAGGCGATGATTTTTATTGGACTCTCATTGTTATTGAACGAGAGGAAGAAGAATCAAAACAAAATTTAATTAGGAGATGGTTTTGCGTTTCTCAACCGCGTTAAGTTTAAATGATTTTGAATGCCTGTGCGCCACTTGTTGTCTCCTTGGTTTCGTTAAATAAGGCGACAACTAGGCTGACATATAGGCCTGTCAAGCTGACTCTTGCGCTGATTGGTAATTAGCGCGTGCGGATAACCACGAGCTTATCCACGCCCGATTCCGCGCCCCATACCTCGCCGGGCCGGCCGAGCAATTGCCGCACGTGTGCCGATGAGCTGGGCAGAGTAAACACGTTGAAGGTTTCGTGCTCGGGATCGAAGCGGACCAAAGCATTGGCGCCAAAGTCGCTGAGCCACACCCTATCTTTGTCATCCACATAGACCGCATATGCCCGTGGATTTTGGCCGGGCAGGCGCCATTCACGCCACTTGCCGGTTTTGGGATCGTACAGCGCCACCTTACCCGCATTCCATTCGCTTACCCAGATACGGTTCTTAGAATCGGGCCATACGCGCCGCGCGCCTTGATTTGCCGTCGGTGGTGTAAGGACCTTGGCTGCACCCGTCGCCGTGTCGATGCGCGCAATATAGCTCCCCGCCAGTGAAGCATAATAAACAGCGCCGTCCGGGGTTGTCGACATCCCATAAGGGCCGCGCCCTTGCGGCGCCTTGAATACCTCTACTTTGTTGGTTTCAGGATCGAGACGGCCATAAACGCCGCTTTGCCCGGTGAACCACAGCACGCCTTTTTTATCGAAGGTAGCGGTGTTGAGGTTGGCCCAACCGCTTGCTGGCGGCAGAGGAAAGGTTTGCGCCTGCTCCGTCACCGGGTCGACCCGCATTATGGCGTTCAAGCCACCTTCGGTGATCCACGGCGCGCCATCGGGTCCGACGATCACGCCGTGCGGCTGTGCGCCCTTGCCCAGCGGAATATGATGGGTCTTGCCGGTTTTAGGATCTAAGCGGCCAAGCTCGCCGGAACCCTGGGCGGTGTACCAAATACTTCCATCCGGGGCAGGGGCGACATCATGTGGTTGCGAGCCTGGCGGGACTGAATATTCCTGCAGCGGAAGCGATGCCGCCTGGGCCGCACTGACGAGCATCAGGGCAACTATTCCTAAATAGTACACCCATCTTATGTACATGGCGGTTCCCCCGGTTTGGTCCAAACGTTACCAGAATGCCTGAAACCTTGTGGGCGGGCCCGGATACGAAAACCATTTCCAGCGCTACTGAAGTTGCGGCAATAAAAAAGCCCGCTTGCAGCGGGCTTGATAGAGCGGGTTATCATGCGCCTTGAGGAACCACCATTAATGTATTTTTCATCGTCCCCAATGCCTTCTTTTCGATTTGCCGGATGCGCTCGGCGGAGACACCGTACTCCGCCGCCAATTCATGCAGCGTGGGTTTTTCTTCGTCCAGCCAGCGGCGTTTAATGATATCCCGGCTGCGGTGGTCCAGCGCTACCAGCGCTTGCTGTAATTGATTTTGCTCAGCCGTTTCACTGTTGGCCTTTACCAACATCGCTTCCGGCTCATAACGCAGGTCCTGCAAATAGCCGGCGGGGCTGGCCTGGAATTCGTCGTCTTCGGCCTCACTGTGCGTATCGAATGGCACGTCCGCATTGGTCATGCGCGATTCCATTTCTTTCACCGTTGCCACCGGCACGTCCAGGTTGGTGGCCAAGTTATCAATCTCATTCTGGTTCATCCAACCGATGCGCACGCGCGACTGGCGCAGATTGAAAAACAACTTGCGTTGCGCTTTGGTGGTGGCGACTTTGACGATGCGCCAGTTGCGCAGTATGAAATCGTAAATTTCGGCGCGGATCCAATGGATGGCGAAAGACACCAACCGCACGCCATGGGACGGATCGAAATGCTTGACCGCCTTCATCAGGCCGATATTGCCTTCTTGGATTAAATCAGCCTGGGGCAGGCCATAGCCGGCAAAGCCGCGCGCCACCCGGATCACATAACGCAATTGCGATAAGATCAACTGCCGCGCGGCATCTAAATCCCCTTGTTTATGGAAGCGCAACGCCAGCTCGTGTTCCTCTTGCGCGCTTAAAATCGGCGCCAAATTCGCCGCCCGAATATAAGCCGCCAGCCCGTCCTTGGTGGACAGGTTGATACTCATTGGCAAGGTCTGTGTGGTCATAAAAAACGCCCCTCGTTCAGTTTGCGCAATTTTAGCATTCACCCGGTGAGAGTGCCAATTCGGGCAAAAGTTCTATCTATAACTTATTGATCAGCATGGATTTCCCTTAAATGGCGGGCGACAGCCAGGCGGGAGCCGATCCAACCGAACAGGGCGCCGCTGATTAACAGCACAAAAACTGCCGCTGATTTCAGGCCTTCCAAGCTGAACTGGCTGTTATAGAGGCTGGAAAGGCGTTGAATTGGGCCGGAAAGCAGGCTAAGGCTCACATTTACCAGCAACCAGGCAATGACGGCGCCAAACAAGCCTTGCAGCAGACCGGAATAAAGAAACGGACGTCGGATGAAGGCCGGCGTGCCGCCAATCAGGGTGATGATCTCAATTTCCGTGCGGCGATTGAGGATGGCGAGGCGAATGGTATTGCCCACGATTAACACCACCCCGGCCGCCAGCAGCGTGGCCAATATCCAGACGCCGCGTTCGGCGATATGCAGGATCGCCTGGAGGCGCTGCACCCATTCCATATCGAGTTGCGCCATCTCTACCCCGGCTTCTTGCCGCAGCCGCTGAACCAGCGCTTGCAGCTCGCTTGCTTCCGAATAAACGACGGGCTGCACGATCAACACCGGCGGCAGCGGGTTGGTTTCTAAACCATTTAACGCATCACCGAAACCGGACAGGCGCTTAAATTCAGCCAGCGCCGCGACACGCGAGACGTATTCCACTTTTTGCACTCCTGGTATTTGCCGTATCTTGTCCGCCAGGCGCATGGCCGATTGATCCGGGAGGGTGGATTTTAAGAACAAAGAGATTTGCATCCCCCGTTCCCAGCCGCCGGTGACGCGCTGTAAATTGTTCACGACTACATACAGGGTGGCCGGCAGGGCCAACGTGACGCCGATAACCGCGATGGTCATTAAGGTCGAGAACGGGTTGCGCGCCAATTGCCCTAAGGTAGAGAAAAATACCTGCAGATGGCGCAGCAGATAATTTTTCACGCCGCCGCCATCCCGCTGTCTTGGATTAAACGCCCGTCGCGCAATGCCAATACCCGTTTTTGCAGCCGTTGAATCTGGCGCAGGTCATGCGTTGCAATCAGTACCGTGACGCCGTAGTCGTTGAATTCTCGAAATAAATCGATGATCTCATCGGAAAGTTCTGCGTCCAGGTTGCCGGTCGGCTCATCCGCCAATAACAGGGCCGGTTTATTCACGACCGCGCGCGCGATCCCAACCCGCTGCTGTTCGCCGCCGGAGAGGGTGATGGGATACATCTTCTCTTTGGTTAACAGCCCGACCTTATCCAAGGCGGCGCGTACCCGCCGGCTTATGTCCTGGTGGGAGACGCCCGCCACCACCAGCGGCAGCGCGACATTGTCGAACACGGTGCGGTCGTACAGGAGTTTGTTGTCCTGGAATACAACGCCGATCTCGCGCCGGAAATAGGGGATGCGCCCGCGCCGCAGTTTTGCCAGGTTTTTATTGTTAACAACGGCCTGTCCGCGCGTAGGCCGCTCGATCACGGTAATCAGTTTAAGCAGCGTACTTTTGCCGGCGCCGGAATGGCCGGTGAGAAACGCCATTTCCCCCGGCGCTAATTGGAAGCTGATATCTTTCAGCGCTTCATAGCCGGTCGGGTAGCGCTTAAAGATATGGCTGAATTGAATCATGGCGCCAAGATACAAGAGAAAAGATCGCACAGACAAGGGGATTCCTTGTGTTCAATCTTTTTCCGGTAAAATCGCCTCAACAAATTCAGCCGCATCGAAGTCCCGCAGATCCTCCAGGCCTTCGCCCACGCCGATATAACGGATGGGCAGGCGCGCTTTAGCGGCGAGCGCAAATAGAACACCGCCTTTGGCGGTGCCGTCCAGTTTTGTCAAACACAAGCCGGTGACGCCGACGGCCGCATCGAAATTTTTCCATTGCGATAGAATGTTCTGCCCGTTGCCGGCATCCAGCACCAACAGCACCTCGTGCGGGGCCGAGGTCGCCACCTTCGCCATCACCCGCTTGATTTTCTTTAATTCATCCATGAGTCCGGTCTGGGTATGTAACCGTCCGGCGGTATCGATAATTAATATATCGTGTTGCTGCGCCGCCGCTGCGCGCAAGGCATCATGCGTTATCGCCGCCGCATCGGCGCGGCCCGGTTGGCTGATAAGAGGCGCATCGTTGCGCACCGCCCAGGCTTGCAGCTGCTCGCGCGCGGCGGCGCGGAAGGTATCGGCGGCGGCCAGCATCACGCTATCGCCTTGCTGTTTGAATTTATGCGTCAACTTGCCGATCGTCGTGGTTTTGCCGGCACCGTTGACGCCGACCACCATGATTACGAACGGCCGAGTGGGCGCGGTAGTCACCAGTGGTTGCGCGCAAGACGCGAGTATTTCCAGCAGGATATCTTTTAGTGCCTGGCGCACGGCCTGTGTATCCGTCAGCTCTTTGCGCGAGATGCGCTCCGTGATCCGGTCCAGGATTTTTTGGGTGGTTTCCGGCCCGACATCCGCCATTAACAGGCGCGCCTCCAATTGCTCCAGCAAATCCGCATCGAGGATTTTTTTCCCCAGCAGCAAGTCGGCGAAGCCGCGGCTTAACGTCTCGCGCGTGGCGCTCAGTTTTTCGCCTAAACGGGAAAATAACCCAGCGGGCGGGGGTTCTTCTGTCGGATTGGTTTTCTTAAATATAGTCATTACAAGGCGGGGTCAAATCAGTTATCCTATTATTTCTTTCGCCCATGAGTAAAGTAAAGTGAAGGTTAAATTAATCATTGCCCTCATCCTCGGCTTAATGCTGAGCGCGTGCGGTAAAGTGCATGAGGCTACGTTGTCCAATGGCCTCAAGGTCATTATCAAGGAAGACCACCGTTCGCCGGTGGTGGTATCGCAGCTCTGGTATAAGGTCGGCAGCAGCGATGAACCGCCGGGCTTAACCGGCATTTCCCACGTGCTTGAACACATGATGTTCAAAGGCACGCAACGTTATAAACCGGGCGAGTTTTCACGCATTATTGCCGAGCAGGGCGGGCGCGACAACGCCTTTACCGACCGCGATTATACGGTTTATTTTCAGCAGTTGGAAAAATCCCGCCTTCCCATTAGCTTAGAACTCGAGGCCGACCGGATGCAAAACCTGTTATTGCAGGAGACTGAGCTTAAACCCGAGTTGAGGGTAGTGATGGAAGAGCGGCGGATGCGCACCGACGACCAGCCGGAGAGCCTGGTGCATGAAAAATTTATGGCCACCGCTTACCAGGTGCACCCCTATATGCATCCTGTCATCGGCTGGATGGCGGATCTGGAAAAATTGACGGTCAAGGATGTGCGCGATTGGTATCAACGCTGGTATGTGCCGAACAATGCCACGTTAGTCGTGGTCGGAGACGTGGTGCCGCGCGAAGTATTTGCCCTTGCGAGACAATATTTCAGCCCTATTCCCTCGCGTCCGCTGCCGCGTTCGCGCCCGGCCGCCGAGCCGCCGCAAACGGAAATGCGCCAGGCGGAGGTAAGCGCGCCGGCGGAAGTGCCTTACCTCCTGCTCGGTTTTCACACCCCCTCGTTGACAAAAAAAGACGAATGGGAACCCTATGCCTTGGATGTGCTCTCCGGCATATTAGACGGCGGCGCCAGCGCGCGCTTCAGCCGGCAATTAATTCGCGAACAACAGATCGCGACAGGCGTGGACAGCGACTACAGCCCCGCCGCGCGCTTCCCGGGGACATTCACCATCAGCGGGATACCGGCACAAGGCCACAATCTGGGGGAACTAAAGGCGGCTATTCTGGCGCAACTCGAACGCATCAAACGCGAGCCGGCCACGCCTGAGGAGCTTAAGCGGGTTAAGGCGCAAGTGGTCGCGCGGCAAGTCTATAATCGCGACTCGGTGTTTAGTCAGGCTATGCTAATCGGGATGCTCGAAACCGTTGGCCTGGATTGGCATTTCATTGACGGGTACGTCGGTCGCGTCCGCGCGGTCACTGCGCAGCAAGTGCAGGAGGTGGCGCGGAAATATTTAGTGGACAGCAATATGACCCTGGTCAGCCTAAATCCTCTTCCTATCAAGAATGCCAGGCGCCCCGGCGTAGAACAGGGACGCATCGAACATGTACGCTAAGTTCGGTTTTGTGGTCGTTTTGCTATTTCTTTTCAACACCGCGTGGGCGTTGCCGAAAATAGAACACTGGGTGCTGCCCAACGGCGCGCAGGTTTATTTTGTCGAGACCCACGAATTGCCGATGGTGAAGATCAGCGCCGTGTTCGACGCCGGCAGCGCCCGCGACGTACCGGGCAAGTTCGGTTTGGCGCGATTGACCAATACTATGCTGGCGGAAGGCGCCGATGATTTGGATGCGAATGAAATCGCGATTCGCTTTGAAAACCTGGGCGCGGAGTTCGGCGCCAGCAGCGAACGCGATATGGGGGCGGTTTCGCTGCAAAGCCTGTCGGATAAAGAATTCCTGGAACCGGCTTTGGATGTGTTTACTAAAATCTTGCTTGCGCCCACTTTTCCGGAAGACAGCCTGGCGCGCGAGCGCCGGCGGGCCCTGATCGCATTACAAAGAGTGCAGCAATCGCCCGGCGAACTCGCCAGCAAGGCGTTCCTGGAATTGCTTTATAACAGTCATCCCTACGGCGTATTTTCCATCGGCACCGAGGCTGGGCTTAAGGCCATTACCCGCCGGGACTTACTTGAGTACCATCGGCGCTATTATGTCGCCGCCAATGCGGTGCTGGCGATGGTGGGGGATGTCAGCGTCACCGAGGCGAAAAAAATCGCCGAGCGCCTGCTCGGTAAATTGCCGTCCGGGCAGGCGCCGCCGCCTCTGCCTAAGGTCGCCGATCTGACTCGCCCCATTAAACAGCAATTAACCTATCCGTCGTCTCAGTCCCACATTCTTATGGGCGAGCCCGGCATAACGCGCACCGATCCCGATTACTTTGCGCTTTACGTCGGTAATTATATTTTGGGCGGCGGCGGTCTGGTGTCGCGGCTATCGAAAGAGATCCGCGAGAAACAGGGGCTGTCTTACAGCGTCTATAGTTACTTCTCTCCAATGAAGGAAAGGGGGCCTTTTACCCTCGGCCTGCAGACGAAAAACGCGCAACGCGATCAGGCCTTAAGTTTAATGCGCAAAACCCTGGCTGAGTTTGTCGCTTCCGGCCCAACCGAGGAGGAGCTGCAAGCGGCGGAAAAAAATCTCACCGGCGGTTTTCCTTTACGCATCGATAGCGATGGGAAGATCCTGGATTATCTTGCCCTGATTGGATTTTACCGCCTGCCTTTAACTTATCTCGAGGATTTTATTCCTCGCATCGAGGCGGTTACGGTTGAGCGGATTCGTGATGCCTTTAAGCGCCGGATAGATCCCGAGCGTATGGTGACGGTGATCGTGGGTGGCGAAAGCCCGTAAGAAAACCGCGCCTCAAAGGAATTCCGGACGCCGCCACGCGTCACAACTGCGCATCATAGGCGGCATTTGGCGCGGCCGGCGTTTAAGCCTTCCGGAAAGTGCGGCGCTTAGACCGACGCCGGACCGCGTGCGGGAAACCTTGTTCAATTGGTTGCAGCCCTGGATTGCGGGGGCGCAGTGCCTGGACTTGTTCGCCGGCAGCGGCGCTTTGGGCCTCGAGGCGTTATCGCGCGGCGCGGCGCAGGTGGTATTGATCGAACAGGAGGCGGTGGCGGTACAGTCCTTGCGGGTCAATCTTGATAAATTACAGGCGCAGACGGCTGACTTAATCCATACCGACGCGGTTCATTATTTACACGGCCCGGCGCGTCCTTTCGACATTATTTTTCTTGATCCCCCTTTTCAAGGCGACCTGCTCGAACGCTGTTTTGGCCTGCTGGAAAAACAACAGTGGATTAAACCCGGCGGCTTGGTCTATATTGAAAATCCGAAGACAGCATCGGAATTGGTTTTGCCTCCATCCTGGCGGTTGCTGCATACTAAATCGGCGGGCCAGGTCGGTTATCATTTGGCGAGAAAAACCTGAATTGCAATGATGAAAATTATCGCGCTTTATCCGGGCACCTTTGATCCCATCACTAACGGCCACAGCGATTTGGTGCGGCGTGCGTCGGGATTATTCGACGAAACCGTTGTCGCCATCGCCGCTAATCCCACCAAGCAGCCGTTGTTTTCTCTGCAACAGCGCGTGGCGCTGGTGCGCGAAGTGCTCAATGGTATTGAACGGGTTAAGGTCATCGGTTTTGATAATTTATTAATTGATTGCGCGCATCAATACGGCGCCAAAGTGATTCTCCGTGGTCTGCGCGCCGTATCCGATTTTGAATATGAATTCCAAATGGCCGGCATGAACCGCCGTCTGGACGCCAGGATTGAAACTGTGTTCATGACGCCGTCGGAAAAAGAAACGTACATTTCCGCATCGTTAGTTAAGGAAATCGCTAAGCTCGGTGGCGATGTCAGTGAGTTCGTGCATCCGGCGGTGAAAGCTGCATTGCACGCCAGGATGCGCTAGTATTAAAGGATTGAGTGAAGTGATTGATGGATACCGCCGATGTCTTTAATCATTACAGATGAATGCATTAACTGCGATGTCTGCGAGCCGGAGTGCCCCAATGGCGCGATTTCTCCCGGTGAGGAGATCTATGTGATCAATCCAAAGCTTTGTACCGAATGCGTGGGCCACTTCGATAAGCCTCAATGCGTGGAGGTGTGTCCGGTCGATTGCATCCCCAAGGATCCGGATTACGTTGAAACGCGGGAAGGGCTATATGCGAAATATCTGGCGCTTACGCGCAAAAAAGCAGGCTAGCAGGTTGTTGAAAAACTTTGTTTTTCAACAACCTGCGGTGCGGTATAGGGATGTACCGCCATTTTTGCTCGGCGCCTCCCTGCGCCTCACCACCCCTACGGGGCTGGCGCGAAAATCTGTTCCTGACAGATTTTTCGATCACGTAAGTGATTGAAAAATGAAGAAAAGCAAAAATCATGCTGTGCAGGATGCACGAATGCCGGTCGCTCTCGGCATCCTGCCTCCCGCGACACTTGCACCTCCCTGTGCGTCGCGGGCGCATGGATGCGCAGGAGCGGCCACTTTTTGCTTTTGATGCGCACCATCCCTGGCGCGCACCCTTCGGGCGCGCTACGCGCGTCCAAATTCGCTCCAGGCGAATTTGTCGTGTTGAAAAAGGCCATGGAAGGACTTTTTCAATATCCTACCAGCGTTTTTTCTCAGCGATTGATAAAGGGCGGCTGCGGCCGCCTTTGCCGTTTCGCGCGCCGCGCATGATTTTCCTCCGGCGCATTTTTTTAGTTTGGGTTTATTGGTCTGTAGCTATTGCCGTGGAGCCGCCGACCGCGGCTATCGCCAGCGCCCATCCGCTTGCCACTGAAGCCGGCCACAGCATTCTGGCGCAGGGCGGCAATGCGTTTGACGCCGCGGTCGCAACCGCGGCGGCGCTGGCGGTGGTAGAGCCGGCGAGTTCCGGCCTCGGCGGCGGCGGGTTCTGGCTGCTGCATCGCGCCGGCGATGGGTTGGAGGTCATGGTCGATGCGCGCGAGCGCGCGCCGCTTGCCGCTACCGCGACCATGTATCTCGATCGCGCAGGACAGGTTATCCCCGGCTTGTCGCTAAACGGTCCGCTGGCGGCCGCCATACCGGGCACGCCGGCGGCGCTCGTGCATATCGCACAAAAATACGGCCGGCTGCCGTTAACGCGCAGCCTTGCCCCGGCCATACGTTTGGCGCAAGAGGGCTTTGCCGTATCGCCCGGTTATCGCAGGCTGGCGCAGGCGCGTGTTGCGACCTTATCCGCCTCACCCGAGGCGGCGCGAACTTTTTTGCATAACGGTTCTGTGCCTGAACTTGGCTATATCGTGCGCCAGCCCGACCTGGCAAGAACGCTCACACGCTTAGCCGACGGCGGGCATGACGGTTTTTATGCCGGTGTGACCGCACAGCGTCTGGTAGCGGGAGCCACGGCGGCGGGCGGGATATGGAGCCTGCGCGATCTAGCGGGTTATCGCGTCGTCGAGCGCGCACCTTTGCATGCAGCCTACGGCAAGATCCGCGTCACGACCACGGCGTTACCCTCCGGCGGCGTTGAGTTATTACAGATGCTGGCGATTCTGCAAGATTATTCGCTGATGCAAATGGAGCCGGCGCGCCGGGATCACGTGCTGATTGAAGCGATGCGCCTGGCCTACCGCGATCGCGCCCGTTATCTGGGCGACCCGGACTTGGTTAGCGTCGATATTGAGCGATTGCTTAGCCCGGCTTATATCCGCAGTTTGCGGCGCGAGATCTCTCATCGCGCCACGCCGAGTGAAGCGATGCCGGAACCGGCGGCCGCTGGAACCAACACCACGCATTTCTCGATCATCGACCGCGAAGGCAATCGCCTCGCGGTCACGCTCAGCATCAATTCCGTGTTCGGCTCCGGGTTCATGCCGCCGGACACCGGCGTGTTGCTCAATAATGAAATGGACGATTTTGCCGCCAAACCCGGAGCGCCGAACCTCTATGGCTTAGTCGGCTATGGCGCTAACGCGATTGCGCCGGGCAAGCGGCCGTTATCGAGCATGACGCCGACCTTTCTGGAAGATAACGATCGCGTCGCGGTGCTGGGAACGCCTGGGGGCAGCCGCATCATCAGTATGCTGCTGTTGGCTACGCTCGATTTCGCCCAGGGCCGCGGCACCGCCGCGGATTGGGTCAAGCGCCCGCGGTTTCATCATCAATATCTGCCGGACGTAGTCCAATATGAGCCCGGCGCGTTGACCGACGGAGAAGTACGTAAATTACAGCAATGGGGACATAGGCTCAGGCGCCTGGACCATGCTTACGGAAATATGCAAATGGTCGTCTGGTATAAAAAAGCCGCACGCCTGGAGGCGGCAAGCGACCCGCGCGGGGAGGGCAGTGCTCAGGTTAAGTAATGCGGATCAAAAAAATGACGTAGCTCGATCTGTCCCTTTGTATCGGTTTAGTATCCTGCTCCAAGGGCGGTTGCCTTTAAATTAATGAAAACAGCGCCCCGCCGCGTAGTTTCTCCTAGATGATTTCGAGTGGTTTTATCGGAAAATACTCCGATCATACAGCCAACCAGAAAAACCCGGTCAAACTAAAAAAAGCTGGCATTTCCGGACATAACGCGCATTATCGGAAGCAGCGAAGACTTTCGGGCCTGGAGCCCTTCAAATTTATATCCTATTCTCCATGTTCTCTGAATTTTTCTCCACACCACCGCGGCCCTCCACGAGATGGCTCACATCCGAGCCATCACGCCGCAACTCACCTCACCGTAGCGGCATCCTCCAATACATGAGATTGTTTGGATATACGCCAGTCTGAAGACCATGCCCTCCGTTTAAGTCTACCGTAACAATACGTGAAGAATTGGCCATGATGGCAGCTTGGATTCGATCCCATGTGGCTCCCGAAAGAGGGTCGGTTGGCACGTAGCCATAGCTTACGGTTCCGGCGAAATTACTCAGTGTCGACGAAAGGAATATATCGCCCGTAGTCGTATTCGCTGTATTTATGCTCAGCCAGTTGACGTTGCCCGTAGGCGCACCATTAAAGAATGTCCTTGCCGCGATTTGACCGCCCCAGCTGTGTGTGATCAGATTCGTTGCGCCTGGAGCCGTATTTGCAGAGGATAAGAAACCCGAAAGTTCAAGTTGCACGCCATTATTTTCATTGTTGATTGTTGCCGATACGTAACTAGTGAATGACGCTCTCTGAGCCTCATAGAGCCAGATCATATTCTGCAGTAAGTAGGCGTTCAACGTGGCCGTTGCGTTGGAGCTGGCGCTATCAAAGTTATTGCCCGACCCATTCACGAACACCGTGCGATCCCCCATGGTCGTGGCGTTTGCCCTGATCGCCTGAACGTCCGCCAACGTCAGCTTCGTAAGGGAGGCGCCACCAATGCCATCGGACGTGAGGTAATACCAGCCCTGAGCGTTATAGTCACTTGCGCTAATAGAATCGCCGGCACCAAACGACACGACCTCGTCGAGGGGTCCCCCCAGGGTACTCACGGCGGTAGCCCAGGACATCGTGTCATACACGCGCAGCTCGTTAAACGCCACGAATCCAGCTAGCGAAGACTGCCAGTAATAGTATATCGGACCACCATTAGTCACCTGGATTGGGCCCACCGAATCGCTACATGTGGGGATGGGTATAGTGCAGGAGGTCCACCTTGCGGAGTTATTTCTTGACTTCACGTAAATCCAGCGCGGTTGCCCGTTGCTATCCGTGGTCACGTTGACGTCAGTCGGCACGACCCCCCAGCCATCTGCGGTCACACCACCTGGATCCACATTGGTCCAGAAGGTGTTCCCGCCGAGGGAACCAAAACCGGCAATGGTCTCCTTGTTCAGCCAGATCGAGGGGGCACCATAGACGCGGGTGCCAGATGGATCGCTCATTTGATAAAAGGCGGCCCCCCACACATTGCTGGGGTACCACGTTGAACCGCCGACACCCTCGCCAACCTTGCGCCGAATCACTTTCGGGACGAAAGCGTATGCCGTAGTATAGGCATCAATAGTCCAGGCTTTTAACGTATAGATACAATAAAAGGGTCCTGTTTGAAACTCGGCTTGGGGGGGACTTATGTAAGGGTCCGTGCTGGTCAGGGCCGCCGCCCGACTGGTGATCTGACCCTGCGGGCCTCCCAAATGCATCAAACCGATTTTCACCCCATTCACATCAACAGCTTGAATTCTGTAAGGGTACCTCGTATCCGTGGCTTCGCTTAGCGATGGGTACCATATCGCCGGACAACCCGACCCGACGTACACGCCGGTGCTCGTCCAGAACGACCGCAGGTATTTGAACCAGTACGGTTGCGAATCCTGGAGCTTTACCTGAGGTAGTCGAGCCATGTCAACATTGGCGATCCACATGTCGCCCGTTGCCCCTCTGTTCACAGCAACCAGGTCGGACGCCACATCCGTCCACAGCAGCTCTGCCGGCCCATCAACCTGAATGCTTACCCCGGCAGAGGTGGTGCTCAATCCGAGATTGTCCGTGGCGATAGCCGTGAGCGTATGCGCGCCCGCGGCGACATTGGCGAGGGTCACGCCGAAGGGCGCGGCGGTCGCAGTCCCCACCAGCGTCGCCCCATCGAAGAAGTCCACCTTGGCCACATTGCCGTCGGCATCGCCCGCCGTAGCGGTCACGGTAATGTTAGCCGGTGCAATGAAGACCGCATTGTTGGCCGGGCCGGTAATCGTGACCGTGGGCGGCGAATCGACCAGAATGCTCACCGCGGCAGAGGTTGTGCTCGCCCCGAGATTATCCGTGGCGCGAGCCGTGAGCGTATGCGCGCCCGCGGCGACATAGGCAATGGTCACGCCGAAGGGCGCGGCAGTGGCAGTGCCGACGAGCGTTCCCCCATCGAAGAAGTCGACCTTCGCCACCGTGCCGTCGCTATCCGTGGCGTTCGCGGTCAGGGAGACATTGGCCGGAGTCGTGAAGCTCGCGTTGTTGGCCGGGCCGGTAATCGTGACCGTGGGCGGCGTATCGACGATAATACTTACTGCGGCAGAGGTGGTGCTCGCTCCGAGATTATCCGTGGCGATAGCCGTGAGCGTATGCGCGCCCGCGGCGAGGTTGGCAAGGGCCACGCCGAAGGGCGCGGCGGTCGCAGTCCCCACCAGCGTCGCCCCGTCGAAGAAGTCCACCTTGGCCACATTGCCGTCGGCATCGCCCGCCGTAGCGGTCACGGTAATGTTAGCCGGTGCAATGAAGACCGCGTTGTTGGCCGGGCCGGTAATCGTGACCGTGGGCGGCGTATCGACGATAATGATAATACTTACCGCAGCCGAGGTGGTGCTCAATCCGACATTATCCGTGGCGATAGCCGTGAGCGTATGCGTGCCCGTCGCGAGGTTGGTAAGGGCGACGCTGTATGGCGCGACGGTCGCGGTGCCGACAAGCGTTCCCCCATCGAAGAAGTAGACCTTCGCCACATAGCCGTCGCTATCCGTGGCGCTCGCGGTCACGGAGACATTGGCCGACGTCGCGAAGCTCGCGTTGTTGGCGGGTGAGGTGATGCTGACGGCGGGCGGCGCGTCTGGCGGCGGGGAGGGGTAGGTGGTGTAGCACCCCTTGGTTGATACGGTGCCATCTGTCCCAGTGCCCCCAAGCAGGACCGAACAAGCGGCGAAAGCGTTCCCGGCAAAGATCGACAGCCATGCGCCGAGCAGTCCCAACGTCCAGAGCCGCTTAAAGCGGGTGCTCATTGGGAGCCGGCGGGCCATCGGGAGAAGGGCCATGGCAAAACGCAAGGCATAACGGCTCCCTGAACGCCTTCCTTTCGTCCCTGGTGTACCGCCAGCGATTTCTTGGACACGGATGAGAGGGTAATTCATGCTCAGCATTGGCTCCTCCTTAACTCTTAATATGACGTACGGTTCTGGTTAAAGACCGATGGCGTGGATCGCGCGGCACTGCACGTGCCGCGTCCCGCGCGATAAAACTTTCCTTAAGTCGTCTTCTTCAGGCCTCCCATGGCCGGCATTCCCTGCTCTTTTCCCCTCTTTCCCGCGGCGCCTTGGGTCAACACCATCTAGGCAAGGACGCTAGCAGCCGGCGGGGCCATGTGTAAAGGCACTTTAGTGCCGACGGGGACCATAAGCCCGCTTTCCCCTGCAAGTTCAACAAATTCCATCCCGCGCACGCGGTCATCCTGCGTCAAGGGGTCGGAGTAGAATGGCACTTACTTAAGCCAAAAAGGTAAAAAATGTAGCTATTCCGAGTGAAGGTGGGGATCCAGTTAAGTTGCGATAAATAGCCTGTTTAGCTGAATTCCTGTATTCACTGACAATGACATTTGTGGCTCCAAATTGAT
>DATGVQ010000110.1:0-8730 GCA_035300145.1 Acidiferrobacterales bacterium
AAGCGGAAGCCGCGCGGCACCCGCGCCCTGATCGGCGCCGGCACCGGGTTGGGCGAAGGGCTGCTGATCTGGCAGCAGGATCACTACGAGGTGCTGGCCGCCGAAGGCGGGCATGTCGATTTCGCCCCGACCGATGAATTACAGATCGCGCTGTTGCGTTATTTGATGCAGCGATTCCCGCGCGTATCTTATGAACGCATTCTCTCCGGCCGCGGGCTCGTCAATCTTTACGATTTCCTGCGCAGCCATAGTTCCGATGCGACTTCATTGATTCAAGACACGCCTGATCCGGCGGCGCTGACATCGGCGGCGCTTAAGCAAACAGACAGGCTTGCGAGCCAGGCGCTGGACCTTTTTATCAGCATTTACGGCGCGCAGGCGGGTAATCTTGCGTTAACCGTGTTGGCCGCGGGCGGGGTATACATCGCCGGCGGCATTGCGCCTAAAATTATTGACCGGCTGGCGGACGGGGCATTCATGCGCGCGTTTTTAAACAAAGGCCGTCTTTCCCCATTTCTTGCCACGATACCCGTGCGCGTGATCATGAATCCCAAGGTCGGGTTGATGGGCGCGGCGCTGGCCGCAAGCCGCCTTTAATAGGTTGCTTTAGAATGCTTTGCCAATCTCGGCGATTTATTGGTAAATGCAAAAGTAATGTCCTATCTTCCATATTGTCATGTAGGATGGGTAGCGGCCGCTCCTGCGCTCGCGGCATTCGTGCATCCTGCAAGCAGAGCGGACCCATCAAATCTATGATTTTGTTGGGTTCGCCGCTACCGCGGCTTAACCCAACCTACATTGATCTAGTGGCTTACGGCGACTCCAGCGCAACTATGATTTTGTTGGGTTCGCCGCTTGCGCGGCTTAACCCAACCTACATTGATTTAATGGCTTACGGCGACTCCGGCGCAACACGAAATAGCTTTCATCCGGGTCTGCGCCGCTTCAAAACAATACCGCGGGGTCGGCCTTGTTGCGGACCGCACCCAGCTCTTCCGCGCTTAATAATTTCTCCGGCGCCTGCCCTATCAGCTTCGCGGCCGCGGCAACCGCATGCGCCCAGGTGCAGCGATTGGCGAACAACATGCCGGGGACATTAAGCGTGCCGCCGCGATTGATAAAACCGAGCGCCTGAGTGCGGCCTTCGCCGGTATCGAGCGGCCGCAAAATTCCGAGCAAAGGTTCCGGGCGCATATGGGCGAGAAAAACCCGCGCGCTAATGCGCGTGGGAAACAGCCGCTCGCGCAGCTCTCCAGGCGCCAGGCCGGCGGCCTCGATCGCGTCACGCGCGGCGCGGAAACGACCGGGGTCCAGGAGATACACGACCGCATTGGCGATATTGCGTTCGCTTAATCGATCCGAGGCGCGCATGGCCTCGGTTAACTGATAAGCGCCGACCGCGATCAGCAGCACTTGCGCGTCGTTATCGCCGCCTACCCGCATCGCGCCGGTTTCGATCAGTTCTTGCGCCTGCGCCGGGGTGAAGCGGTCCGGCAGCGGGCGTTTCGGCACTACCAGGGTCCAGATCTCACCGTGCGCGGAATAGGCGGCGCGCAGAGCAGCCACCGCGGAATTTGCATCCGCCGGAAACAGGACACGCGAGACATCGGACATCTCATTGAGCAACGCTTCGCACAAGGTCGTATCCTGGTGTGACTGCTCATTCTTGCCGTTTTCCCAGGTATGGGAGGTAATTACAATCGGGACCGCGAGCCACCCGGGGCTGCGGCCCGCGGCGCGCTGATGGCGCGCGAAAACAAGCTCCTGCCGGATCGCACCCAACATCTTCACGGCGAATGCTTCGTAGGAAACGACGAGATTAATACCGCCCTTGTTCGCGAGCGCGGCGCTGACCACCGCTTCCTCGTTTAGCACGGTGATCACCGCGCCGTCCACCGCCTCGGCGACGCCTTCTTCCGGCGCCGTTACCCGGTGCTTTAATAAATCGAGCGTCGCGTTCATGCGATTGCTGCGCACTTCATCCGGGTTGCCCACGCGCGGGCGTAATTGCGGGTTGGCCTGAACGATCGCGGCAAAACCAGCATCCAGCGCATCCATCGGCGAGCTTATCGTCCCGGCTTCCGGATCGCGCCAATCGGCTTCCGGCAGCTTGGGCGCCGCTACCCGGCGATGCGCCAATGGGTGATCGCGCTCGCGCACCCGGTGCTGCTGCTGATGGGTATTGAGCGCCGCCGCCGCCTGTTCCACCTCGGAGAACTGGACCCATAAGCGGCGCGCGCCGGCATTGAATTGGCGGCGCGCTTCCGCGTCCGCGGCGGGATTAGCGCCGAGCGGCAGATTATGCGCGAGATTGGTGCCGGCGCCGGGAAAGCCATAACCCTTGGGCGCCTCCGCGATCGCATAATGCAACGGCACCGGGTAGCGGGCGCGGGAGGCCACGACCGCCTCGGCGCACGCAAGCAGCTCTTCTTCCATTTCAAAGATCGCCCAGGCGAACTCAGCCGGGTCGCGGCCGTCGAGATCGATCGGATCGAATGCATTGAGCCGCAGATGCTCGCGCAGCCAGGCAACGCCGCCCTCCTGCGCCGTGGTCGTGCGCTGATCGATGCGGCGGCCGTTGGCGATCATGATCGGCGCGATCAAGCCCGAGTCCCCGGCGCGCCACCAGCGCGGCGCCCAATCGCTGCCGCGCTGCTCCTCGAACGCGCCGTCGCTTAAAAACACCACCAGCCGCTCACCCGGCAACGGCATATGCACGTACTGCAATTCAGCGAATCCCAAGTAACCGCCTTCGATGAGTCCGCCCGCGGTGGAGGCGTTCACGTGGCTGCCTAACGGTGATTCCGGATGCCCGTCAGGCCGGATGGCATAGGAATAAAAATCGCGCACGAAACGAGTAAGCCCGGTTTCGGATAAACCATAGCGCTGCGCGTGCTCTGGGAGCATATTGCCCACGATTAAATTGGTCGCATCGATCGCGGCGACACAGTGCCCTTGGCCCATGAGCCAGGAGCGCGTGATGCCGGTGATGGCGTTGATCGCAAGATAACCGGCGTAGGCCGGCACCATGTTCAACGAGCCGCCGGTATGACCGTCGGGGTTTAATTTGAAGTCACCGGCATCCAGGTTCCTGCCGTCAGGATAAACGTTGCGCGCATAGGTCATGTGCACCACCAGCCACATGGCGGCGCTGGCGATTCTGTCGGCCGCGGCCAAGCGCTGATAAACCTGGTCCTTCGCCTGCACAACGCTGCGTTGAAACAATAAATCGGCCATTTCATAAATCCGAATCTGAGTTGCATCGCTATGCCGGATGACGCCGTAGCCGGCGGCCCACCCGGCAAACGCCGGATTTTGTCCGCGATACAGCGCGGCGAGCTCTTTCGCGCGGAGTTCTTCCGCGACCACGTGCGCGGAAGCGGCCACTTCTCTTTCCGCGGGCAATTTCTCTATTTCCGGCGTTTCCGGTATATGCGACATAACCCACCTCGTTAGTAACTTATCCGATCATAAGCCAGGCCTCTTCCGCCAAAAGGGCGAAGAAATGACCGGGGCAATCGCGGCGGCGCGCGTTCAGCGACCGGCGACAGTCATGGCACGAACCTACCATAAGTTTCTCTTAATCTATATCCGGTCCTCGCTGCCGAGGACGTTGTCAGGCGGCGATGCTCGATCACTGCCAACACTGGAAAAAAAAGAATGCCGCTAAAAAGCAGTGCTTGTAGGGTGGGTTAGCCCGTCAGGGCGTAACCCACCGGACGCGGCCGATGGTGGGTTACGCGGCTGCGCCGCTAACCCACCCTACAAATACTATTAATTCGCGGATGATTCAGCCCGCCGCAATCCGACACATGGGTCCCTCATCCCCGGCCCTTGTCCCGAAGGGAGAAGGGCGTTTGAACCCCTCTCCCTTTAATTCGCGGATGATTCGAGCTCACTGCAATCCGACACAGGGCTCCCTCATCCCCGGCCCTTCTCCCGAAGGGAGAAGGGAGTTTGAGCCCCTCTCCCTCCGGGGAGAGCGAAGCGAGGGGGGCGAAGCCGGCTGGGGTGAGGGAAATCCTTTGCAGCGAATTAACGGGACATGACACTGGCAAAAAAGCAGAGAACGGCCGGAGAGATTTATACCGGTCCGCGCCAGGGCAATTTTTCCAGGTCGACGTTGCCGCCGGAGAGAATGATCCCCACGCGCCTGCCAATAATATTTTTGTTACGCTGTAACACCGCGGCTACCGGTACCGCGGCGGAGGCTTCGATAATAATTTTCATCCGCTCCCATACCTGACGCATGGCGTGGATAATGGCCTCTTCACTCACGGTGATAATTTCATGCACGTGTTTCTGCATAATTGCAAACGTGCGATCGCCAAGCGAGGAGCGCAGCCCGTCAGCGATGGTCTTAGGATCGGTCATTGGGATTATTTTTCCCGCCTTTAGCGAGCGGAAGGCATCGTCGGCGCCTTGCGGCTCTGCGGCAATAATTCTGGCGGCGGGAGAGACTCCGGTTACCGCGATACAGGTGCCGCTTAACAACCCGCCGCCGCCGACCGGCGTCATCACCACGTCCAAACTTGGAATCTCCTGCATCAACTCCAACGCCGCCGTCCCCTGGCCGGCAATGACGCGGTAGTCGTTATAAGGATGCACCAGGACCGCGCCGGTTCGCTCGACGATCTGCGCAATCGTCGCCTCGCGCGCCGCCAGGGTCGGTTCACACAAGGTGATTTTGCCGCCGTAGCCGGCAACCGCGGCGCGCTTCACTTCCGGCGCATTGCTGGGCATAACGATGTGGGCGTCGATGCCGCGTAATTTCGCCGCCAGCGCCAAGGCGGCGGCGTGATTGCCGGAAGAATGGGTGGCAACGCCGCGTTTGGCTTCTTCATTCGACAGGGAAAAGACCGCGTTGCAGGCGCCGCGAAACTTGAATGCGCCGACCTTCTGAAAATTTTCACATTTAAAAAAAAGTTCGGCGTCCGCAAGAAGATTAAGGCTCTCACAGGTAAACACCGGGGTTCGGCGCGCATAGCGCTCAATTCTTTTTGCCGCCGCGCGGATCGCGGCCAGATCCGGAGGATTCATTGCAATGATTTCCTTAAGGTAGCCATCACCGGCCTGGCATCCGGCCGTTTGCCATGCCACAGGAAAAATGACTCGACCGCTTGTTCCAGCAACATGCCGAGGCCGTCCGCGACTCTTGCCGCGCCGTTTTGCCGCGCCCATGCCATGAACGGCGTGGGCCGGGTGCCGTACATCAGATCGTAAGCCAATGCGTTTGCCGCGAATACATCGCCCGCCAGCGGCGGGACTTCGCCCTGCAGGCTGGCGGAAGTGGCGTTGATGACGACGCCGAAACGCCGGCCGTTCAATTGATCGTAGCCTGCGGCTTCAATCTTATTCATGGCGCTATTTTTTACGTAAGGCGCAAATTGCCCGGCAAGTTCTTTCGCCTTGGGAACCGTGCGGTTGGCGATGACGAGCGAGGCCGGCCGCTCATCCAACAGCGGGCCCAGCACGCCGCGCACCGCGCCGCCGGCGCCGAGTATTAAAACCGTGTTGTCTTTTAACGTAACGCCAAGGTTGACGGTCAGGTCCCGCACCAGACCCAAGCCATCGACGTTATCGCCGTATAATGTGCCGTCGGCGTCGAACTTGAGGATATTGACCGCGCGCGCAAGCTCGGCGCGCGCGCTTTTGCGATCCGCAAGCCGAAACGCTTCGAGCTTGAACGGCACGGTGATATTCAAGCCCTTGCCGCCGTTGGCGCGGAATTGACCGACCGCCTGGGCGAAACCGCCGGGATCGACTTGAATGGCGTCGTATTCCAGATTGATGCCACATTGCCGCGCGAACTGTAGATGTATAACCGGTGATTTGCTGTGGCTGACCGGGTTGCCCATCACCGCATAGCGCTGCGGCTTATCGAAGTCGAACATTACGCACCGTGCGGCCGGAAGATAAAATAGGCCGCGCCCACAAGGCATAATCCGGCCCATAAAAAATCCAGCCGCAGCGGTTCCTTCATATAATAAAGCGCGAACGGAACAAATACCGAGAGGGTGATAATTTCTTGTATCACTTTCAATTGGCCGAGGTCGAAGCGGCCATAACCGGCGCGATTGGCCGGCACTTGCAGCAGGTATTCAAACAACGCAATGCCCCAACTGATTAAGGCGGCGACGATCCAGGGCTTGTCGCGCAACTCTCTTAAATGCGCGTACCAGGCGAAGGTCATGAAGATATTCGAAAGGAAAAGAAGAACAATTGTTTTCACTTGTGTGTCTTAACTATGATCAATGCGAGGGTATGTTTATAGGGGGCTTGGGCTTCCGCTCAAATTAACACAACCGCTAAATAAAACATATACAACAGGCCGTTAGCGGCCAGATGCCATACCTTAAGCCCGCCTTGCAATAGCGCCAGCCGTAACCAACCCGCGGCAACTAAGGTAATGGCGATACCGGCCAACACGTCCTGACGCGGCTCCCAGGGAGTGAGCGTGATGCCGATGGCGGGCAACAGGCTGCCCTGAAACACCATGGCGCCGGTGATATTGCCGAACGCGAGGGTATCGCGCCCGCGCCGGATCCATAAAATGCTGTTCACTTTTTCCGGCAGCTCGGTCGCGAGCGGTATGATTAAGAGCGACAAAACTAAAACCGACAATCCGATCCATTCGGATAACGCCTCAACGCCATGCACAAAACCCTCAGCGCCGGTAATGATCAAGGCAAAGCCGATGAAAAGTTGCAATACGATTATCGGCAGATTCCCCGGCAGACCGGCGCGGCGCAGATACAGCGGATGATCCGCTTCCGTGGCGTGTCCCTGTGCAACCAGATGGGCCGAGGCGCGCACGGTAAGCATGATATAAATCAGATAGGTTAATACCAATAACAGGCCCAGGCCCACGCGCACTATCCGATTATGGTGCGGTACAAATATCGCAACAGCGGCGATACTAAAGGCAAGCAAAAACCAATGAAGATCGCGCTTCAAACCGGTCTGCTCCGGACGCAGCGCTGCTCGCCAACCGCGCCTGTTGGCGGCGAATGCCGCCATCAGAAACAGGGTCAATGTGGACAGCATTAGCGGTGCGCCGAGAATTGCGCCCACACCCACCTCCTCGCCTACTTCAGGTGTTGTCGTGGTTCCCAGTACCGCGACAATCGGCACCATCGTCTCGGGCAAGGCGGTGCCGACCGCGGCGAAGATAGAGCCGGTTACTCCTTCCGAAATTTTTAAGCGCTGGCCGAAATGCTCAAGGGCGTTGGTAAAGGCTTCAGCGCCAAATAAAATAATCAGCAGGGAAATGAGAAGCAGGCCCAGTGTCATTGATTTTATTATTTGCCTTTTATTTATTTAGGGAAGCTCTTATCAGGTCGTATTTGTCCTAGCGCGGTGAGGAACCTGACAAATACGACTTAATCAGAGTTTCCTTAGATAGCCAGGCATGGGTATCTACACAATTCATCAACCCAATGATTCTGAAGGAACCGCCCAATCGCACCGCAACACCCAACTGTCATTCCCGCCCCCGATCGAGTCGAGGGCAGGCTCCAGCGGGAATGACGATCTATTCGAGATGTGTAGATACCCATGATAGCCAGGAGAAGTTTATCCGGCTTTCGGATTTATTCCCAAATATAATCCAACACCAGGCCGATAAAAACACTGGCGCCGAACCAATTGTTATTTAGAAATGCCCGGAAACATCGTTGCGGCTCGCGGCCGCGTAATAAATATTGCTGATAAAACGCGATGCACGCGGCGGCGATTAAGCCCAAATAATACCAAGCGCCGAGCGCAGCCAGGTATCCGACCAACGCCAAGAATAATATCGCCAAGCCATGGCTTATACCGACCATAAAACGGTCCCAGCGGCCGAATAAAATCGCGGTCGACTTTATGCCGATCTTCAAATCATCTTCGCGGTCAACCATCGCATATTCGGTGTCGTAAGCCATTACCCAAAATAAGTTAGCGGCGAATATAAGCCACGCGATCAACGGTACGCGCTCAACCTCGGCGGCAAATGCCAGCACCACGCCCCAACTGAAGGCTAGACCCAAATAAAACTGCGCGAGATGGGTAAAACGCTTCATAAAAGGATAGGCAACCGTGAGCAACGCCCCGGCCAGGGAAAGCGCCACGGTGAGGCGATTCAATTGCAGCACCAGGATCAACGAAGCTCCGCTCAAAAGCACGAACAGCGTCAGCGCTTCACGCGCGGTAACACGCCCGGCGGTTAATGGGCGATCGCGCGTGCGGCGCACATGGCGATCAAAATCGCGGTCCGCGTAATCGTTAATCACGCAGCCGGCGGAGCGCATCAGCACCACTCCGAAAATAAAAATCACCACGATGCGGGTATCCGGCCGGCCGCCGGCAGCGAGCCAAAGCGCCCACAATGTCGGCCATAGCAACAATAAAGCGCCGATCGGCCGATGCAGCCGCATCAACCGCGCGTATTCGCGCAGACGGTGAAAAATCGTCAGGGTTTGATTTCCGGCTTTGATCGGCATACGGATATTATTTTAGCAGGGTGTTGAAAAACTCGTTTTTCAACACCCTGCGGTGGCCGCTCTCGCGCATCCCTGCGCTACGCGGCACTAGGGCTTCCTGCCCGTCGCGGTATAGGGACGTACCGCCATTTTTCAAACACGCTAAGTGTTTGAAAAATGAAGCAAAGCAAAAACCATGCTGTGCAGGATGCACGAATGCCGCGAGCGCAGGGATGCGCAGGAGCGGCCGCTTTTTGCTTTGCGTGTT
>DATGVQ010000111.1:0-37799 GCA_035300145.1 Acidiferrobacterales bacterium
AACACGCAAAGCAAAAAGCGGCCGCTCCTGCGCATCCCTGCGCTCGCGGCATTCGTGCATCCTGCACAGCATGGTTTTTGCTTTGCTTCATTTTTCAAACACTTAGCGTGTTTGAAAAATGGCGGTACGTCCCTATACCGCACCGCAGGGTGATGAAAAACTTGTTTTTCATCACCCTGCTAGCATTTTTACTGATCGGTTTGAAAGATGGGGAGTTTTGGTGGAAATTAACGCAGCGGGTTAGGGGTGTTTTAAAGGCGCCTGGCGCCGACGAAATGTTTGCGCCAATAGGGATCCGTCAGGCGATCGGTCCTGACGTTCTTGCCGGTAGCGGGGGCGTGGACAAAAGCCTGATCTCCAAGATAAATAGCGACGTGAGAAAATCTTTTTCCTTGCAGATTAAAAAACAAAAGATCGCCTTTTTTTAAACTTCTTGAAGGTATCGAAGTACCGTATTTTCGTTGGCCTTGGGTATCGCGCGGCACCTCTATGCCGGCTCGTTTGTAACTGTAGTAAACCAGCCCGCTGCAATCAAAACCACTCGGGGTATAGCCCCCGTAACGATAGGGTTTGCCCACCATGGTTAGCGCGGTATCCGCGGCTTGGCTGCCTAACGCAGTTTTTTGTTCGTGCACTGGTGAATAAGCGCACCCAATCAAGAACAGGTTTAATAGCAGCAAAGCACTAAATTTTCGCATTGATTCTTTCCCGAAACTTTTAGCGTATACTTAATCGTATACTTAATAAAGTATAGTTACGTATATAGGACAAATGGAGGAGGGACTATGAAGACACAAATTCAATTCACTTTGTTGTTGGCGGCGGCGCTGTATATGGGATGGGGGTTGACCTTGTTGTTGGCTCCCACAGTAGCACATACGTTAATCAGTACCGGGCCTTATGATCCGGTCGTAACCGCCATGTTCGGCGCCGCGCTGATAGCGTTCACCGTGACTTTCCTGATTGCCGCACGTGATCCGGTAAAAGAAATTGTGCGCGCGTCGAGTGCCGCCATGGTGTTGATTGGTTTTACCGCCGCGTTTTTTATCTTTATCAATAAATCCATGCCGCTCAGTCTTGTGACTGTGGTCACTCTTTTGATAGATCTCGCCGCCGCCGGCGTGTTATTTTTGGCCGAGGCGAAGCTTGACTTGGTCCGGCATTCGCGACCGGTGAAATCCAGGTCCCTAAGACCTTCGGTGCGGAAGAGAAAGAGGTACGCGTAAGCCGCTTACTCGCGCAAAAGCTTGACCTGGGAAGCGGCGTTGCCGGTGTAACCCGCGGGGGTGAGCGCAAGCAAGCTGTTTTTGGCGTCTGCTGGGATGGCCAAGCCGCGGATAAATATATGCAGCGATTCCTGATCGATCCCGCGCTTGCCGCGCGTCAATTCTTTGAGTTTTTCATACGGTTGCTCCACGCCATAGCGCCGCATGACCGTCTGCACCGCCTCGGCCAGCACTTCCCAGTTGTGGGCTAAATCCTCTTGCAAGCGGTCGCGGTTCACCTCCAGTTTGGCGATGCCCCGCAAGCAGGCGTCGTAGGCGAGCAAGGCATAGCCGAGCGCCACGCCTATATTCCGCAACACGGTCGAGTCGCTGAGATCCCGCTGCCAGCGGCTGATGGGCAGCTTAGCCGCAAGATGGTCGAATAATGCATTGGCCAAGCCCAAATTGCCCTCGGAATTCTCGAAGTCAATCGGATTCACTTTATGCGGCATGGTGGATGAGCCGATTTCATTGGCGATCGGTTTTTGTTTGAAATAAGCCAGTGCGATATAACCCCACGTGTCGCGGTTAAAATCGATCAGTACGGTATTAAAGCGCGCCAGCGCCTGGAACAATTCGGCGAGATAATCGTGCGGCTCGATCTGGGTGGTGAGCGGGTTCCATACTAATCCTAATTCTTCCACGAACGTTTTTGCCGCTCGCAGCCAATCGATATCCGGATAAGCGGCAAGATGGGCGTTGTAATTGCCTACCGCGCCGTTGATCTTGCCGAGGATTTCTATCTGCGCTATTTGATTGCGCTGACGCTGCAGGCGGTAGGCGAAGTTGGCCATTTCTTTGCCAAGCGTGGTAGGCGAGGCGGGCTGGCCGTGCGTCCGTGCCAGCATCGGCTGCTCTGCGTGGCGCTGCGCCAGAGTTTCGATGGCGGTAATCAGTTTGTCCATCATCGGCAGCAAGATCTGTTCGCGCGCTGCGCGCAACATCAAGCCATAGGAAAGATTATTGATATCTTCCGAGGTGCAGGCAAAATGGATGAATTCACTGATATTGCCAATCTCGGCGTTGCCGGCAGTCTTCTCTTTCAGGAAATATTCCATTGCCTTCACATCGTGGTTAGTGGTCGCCTCAATTTCTTTCACGCGCGCGGCGTCGTCCTCAGAGAATTCCGCGATGATACGCTCCAGCAATTCGACCGCAGCGGAGGAGAGCGGGGGCGCCTCCTGGATCTGCGGGTGCGCCGCCAACATTTGCAGCCAGCGCAGTTCGACCAGAATACGGTAACGGATCAGGCCGAATTCGCTGAATAAACCGCGCAATGCGGTTGTTTTAGCGGCATAGCGGCCATCGAGCGGCGACAAGGCGGTTAAAGCGGTAAGGTCTGGATTTTTTATGGGGCGCGTCGGCGCTTCAGGCGCGGAATGTTTATTCATATAAGTTTCCAATTTCTCGATTTTGCTGATGCCGGGGTCGCGGATATATCCGCCGGTTAATTTTCGCAGCCACTCCAGCCCCAGCCCGGTTTCTTTGGCGATTTTCGGCAAACGCCCCTTTTGGGTTTCCAGAAAGGCGATGATTTGCAGTAAAGATGGGCGCGTCACGCGCCTATTCTAGTAAAATTTTACTTAATTGTAGAGGAGGTGAAATCAAAACCGTAAAACCGTTAGACCGGGCATAAATTCAGGGGTGGATCTTTTAACTACTGGCTTCCCTGGCAAAATAAGGAAAGAGCAGCGGCAAGAGCAGCAGAGTAAAAAATGTGGCCGAGATAATGCCGCCGACGATAACAACAGCGAACGGGCGTTGTGTCTCAGAACCAATTCCATGGGATAAGGCGGCGGGCAAAAGCCCGAACCCCGCCATTAATGCCGTCATCAGGATAGGACGTAACCGCAGGCTTGCGCCTTCCACAATCCCCTCGGCCACCGCGGCGCCATTTCTGATCGCCTCTTTAATTTTCTCCACCATAATCACGCCGTTTTGTACCGAAATACCGGCAATGGCGATAAATCCGACCGCTGCGGAGATCGAGAAATGTAGGCCGGCGAGCGCCAATCCCGCCAATCCGCCGATTAATGTGAAAGGCACCATTAACAGCACTAACACGGCATTTCTTATGGAGCGGAACTCCCAAAATAACAACACAAAAATGAGCAGCAGGCTAAGCGGCACGATCACTTGCAAACGCTTTACTGCGCGTTGCTGATTCTCGAATTGCCCGCCCCAGGTCAGCGAATAACCGGATGGCAAATGGACTTGTGTAGCGACCTTAGCCATCGCTTCGGCAACGAAACTGCCCTGGTCGCGGCCTAGAAGATTAACCTTAATCGCCACGTTGCGCCCGCCCGCCTCGCGGCTGATGCGCGCGGCGCCTTGCTTAACTTCGATATCGGCGACAGCGGCGAGCGGTATCGTCCCGGCGTCATTAGGCAATGCCACCGGCAGAATACCGACCACATCCACCGCGTCGCGGAACGGCTGATCGAAGCGCAAGGTCACATCAAAACTCCTACCGCCGTCATAAAATGTATTGACCACTGACCCCGCCAAGGCAGTCTGGATGGCGTTATTCACATCACCGATGTTGACCCCGTATCGTGCCAGGCGGTCACGATCGAGGCGGACATCGACTTCGCTTTGTCCGCCGATCTTGATGGCAGCGACATCGCTTGCCCCGCGGATGCTATTGAGAATCGTGGCTACTTGTCCGCTTTTGTCTTCCAAAATATCGAGATCGGGGCCGAAAATTTTGATCGCAATCTCGCCTTTAACTCCACTCAATGTCTCTGCGACGTTGTCTTCGATTACCTGAGAGAAGTTTGTCGGAATGCCGGGTATGGCATGGATTTTTTTCGACATATCGATAATCATTTGCTCTTTATCGGCAAACCGCCAGCTGCTTCTTGGCTTCAAATCCGCCATGAACTCCATATTATTGGGGCCCTTCGGATCGGTGCCGTCCTCGGGACGGCCTACTTGCGAAATAACGTTATTAATCTCGCGATAACTCATTAGAACCGACCGGACTTGTTGCTCCACCTCCTTGGTCTTCTCGAGCGCGGTCGCAGGCGGCAGGGTGATCGTGAGCCAGATGTTGCCCTCGTCCAATTTAGGCAGAAACTCGCTTCCTAACAAAGGCGCGAGTGCGAGCGCGATAAGCAAGAGAGCCACAGAAGCGCCGATGATCGGCGTGCGGTTAGTGCTTGCCCGCAGCAACAGGCCGCGATAACGTTGTTGCAAGTCCTGCATCCAATGGCCTTTCTTCTCGACCATGGCCGTTGTTTTCAACGTGAAACTAAGCAGAGTAGGGATCAGCGTCAAGGTCAGTATAATCGCCCCGAGTAAGGCAAAGCTTAAAGTAAATGCCACCGGCGAGAAAATTCTTCCCTCCACCCGCTGGAAGGTGAAGATGGGCACAAACGCCAAAATAATGATGGCCTTCGAGAACAGAATTGGACGGCCCATCTCTATAGCCGTTTGTCTCAGCGTACCCATGCGCCAGCCGACGCTGTCCTGCGATGGATACTGATCTATTGCCGTCAGCGATAACCTGGCCATGAAGGCTTCCACGATAACAACGGCGCTGTCAATAATTATGCCGAAGTCGACGGCACCGAGTGAAATCAAATTGGCGGAAACGCCACGTGCATGTATCAAGATAAAAGCAAATAGAAGGGACAAGGGAATAATAGCGGCGACAATCAGCGCCGCGCGCCAGTTGCGCAGGAAAATCACCAAAATTGCCACTACCAAGAGAGCGCCCAGCGTTAGATTTTCACTAACGGTCTGCACCGTATGCCGGATTAAATCGGTACGGTCGTAGTATGGCACCATCCGCACACCTTCAGGCAATTTTGCCGAGACCTCGGCGATCTTTTCTTTAAGCGCGGCGATAACCTTGGCGGGATTCCTGCCTTTGATCATCAAGACGATGCCTTCAACCACGTCATCGTTGGTATTGAAAGCTACGATGCCGGAGCGCGTGCGGGTGCCGATTTCGACGTTTCCTAAATCTCTAACCAAAATAGGCTGGCCGTTATGGGCGGTGACAACGACGCGTGCGATGTCATCCAGGTTTTTGAACAAGCCGATTCCACGCACGACCAGCGCCTCATCGCCGCGCCGCAGAAGCCCGCCGCCGGTGTTGGCGCTATTGCCAGTTAGGGCTTGCGCCACCTTGTCGATGGTCAAATGATACTTTCTCAGAAGATAGGGATTAAGCCTGACCTGATATTCCCGGATAGCGCCGCCGAAGGTCACCACATCGGCCACACCCGGCGCCCGGCGTAACGCCGGCTGGATAGTCCAGTCCTGTATCGCCCGGATTTCACTTAGCGGCATGTTCACCGGCGGATCCAGTATATAGCGGTATATTTCGCCGATGGCATTGCTCAATGGCGCCATACTCGGCTGCATTCCCGGAGGCAGGGTTATACTCTGCAGTCTCTCCAGCACTTGCTGGCGGGCGAAATAATCATCGGTACCATCGGCGAACGTCAGGGTGACTATCGACAATCCGGTTAGGGAAATCGAGCGCAACTGGGTGAGATTCGGCACCCCGCTCATCTCCCTCTCGATCGGAAATGTTACCGCGCGCTCGATTTCCTCCGGCGCCTGACCCAGCACTTGCGTGATGATCTGCACATGGACATCCTCCACATCGGGAAATGCTTCAACGGTAAGATTACTCAACGCGTAGCCGCCGGCAATAACCAATACCGTGATCGCTAGTAAAATGAATGCCCTTTGTTGCAGGGAGAACGCGATGAGTTTTTCCAGCATTCCCTAGCTCTCGCCGGAGAGTTCTGAGTTCAGCAGCAAGGCGCCGGTGGTGACAACGCGCTCTCCCGGTTGCAGGCCCTGTTTGATAATGCTGTAGTCGCGGCTTTGCATGTCGAGCACTACTTGGCGTTTTTCCAGTACGCCGGGTTCCTTTTCAACAAACACATAACTGTACAAACCCTTGGTCAATAAGGCCGAGTTAGGCACCCGTAATACCTTGCGTTTCTCATCCGCAAGCAGGGTCACGCGCGCATACATTTCCGGCTTTAAGCGCAGCTCGCGATTTAGAATCGCGCAGCGCGCCTGCAGCCGGCGCGTGGCCGGATCGAGCGTCTGGCCGATATTGGCCACCCGGGCTGAGAAAGGCGTCTCCGGATAGGCGTCAACCTCAATCGACACCGCTTGCCCGAGATGGATTTTATTGAGGTCTTGCTCTGATAGATCAATCAATACCGATAAATGCACCGGGTCGGTAATAACAAACAGGGGATTGGGCGCATCCGGCCGCACTTCGGTGCCGGGGTTGGCTTGCCGCTCGGCGACAACGCCGGAGATCGGCGCGCGCAAGGTGAACCGCTGGGCATCCGCGTCGGCTACCTCGATGGAGCCCAGATTTTGCAGCCGTAATTTCGCGCGCTGCATCTCCGCTTCGGATTGCTTCAAATCGGCTTCCGCAGCTTCAAAATCTTTCCGCGCCAGCACTTGCCCGTCGTATAAGGTCTTGGCCCGGTCAAACGCTAATTGCTTCTGGCGCAGCATCGCTTCCGCCTTGCGCAAATCGGCGACGGCGCTGGCGAAGTCAGGCGAATCCAGCCACAACAAAGCTTGTCCGGCGCGCACCTTATCGCCCACCTGCGCCGCGACCCGCATGGTTCTGCCGGCGATCGGCGAGCTGACCCGCGAAGTATAATTTTCATCGTAGGCGATGCGGCCGTTCAGGGTTTCCGAGGCGGGTTGGAAAATTTCCGTCACCGGTTGAATATGCAAGTAAGCTAATTGCGGCGCATCCGGCGCAAAGCGCAGAATCGACGCGGCGTCTTTCTGCGCGGAAGGAGATGCGTCCAATTTACCGGCAATCTGATCTACCGCGAGTCTCTGATAGAGAAGATAGATAAGCCCGATGCCAACCAACACCGCCAGCCAGATCTTAATGTGGGTTTTCACTCGTCTTTTATCGCGGTAGAAATCGCGGTCTGCCACGCCGCTTGAGCCTTGGCATAATCGGCATGCGCCGTGATCGCCTCAATCTCGGTTGCACGCAGGGTACGCCAGGTATCCAGTAGATCCATCACACTGATACCGCCATGGCGATAAGCAAACTCAGCCGATTCAGCGGCCTTGCGCACCTGCACTAATAAATCCTCGTTGAACCGTTGTAGGCGCTCGGCGGAGGCTTGTCTATCGATACCGGCTTTTGAGATTTCAGACAGCGCCTCCGCCTTGACTCGCTCCAAGTTGTCCTGGGCTGCCTGCAGATCGATCTCCGCGCTTCTAATTTCGCCTTCGTAATAATAACGAACGAATAATGGCACGCTGATTCCGACGCCAACCGAGTTACTATTGTCCGGCGGAAAATGCTCATACTGCGCGCCTATCGTGACATCACGCTTACGCAATGCGCGCGCGAGCGAAAGATTGCTCTGTGCTACCTGCACGCGCGTCAACGCCGCCTTCACATCGGCGCGTTGCGTCAATACTTCATTCAGATCGGCGGCTTCCATCTGTTTCTCCAGGATCGGCCAGACATCCATGGCATTGATCTTCGCCGCCGCGTTTTCCTGCCCGATAAAATGCGCCAGTGCGAACTGTGCTTTATCATGGTCGGCCTGCGCCTGGCGCGCGTCATTTTCCGCGCGTAATGCATCGATACGAATGCGCGCCACATCCACTGGCGAGACATCGCCGGCCTTAAGGCGCAATTCGGCGGCCTCTAGCGCCCTGGCAAAAAGTTGTTTAATTTCCGTATTAGTGCGCTGCTTTTCCTGTGCCGACAATAAATCGTAATAGGCGGAAAAAAGTCCTAAGCGCTGCTGGAGCAAGGTGCCGGTGAAATCCGCGCGCGTAGCGTCAACTGTTTGCCCCGCCGCCGCTATACGCAGGTTTCTTTTATTCCCGCGTTCCAGCAGTTGATCGAGCCGGAAAACGGTATCCGCCCGCTTCTCCCAAATATTTCCAGGACCGGTGCCGGGATCCCGGCTGATACTGCTGGTATTGACGGATAAATTAGGATTAGGCTTTTGCCCCGCGCTGAGCGTCGCCGCTTGCGCGCTTTCTATGCGGCGCCGGGCAGCTTGCAATTCGCGGCTATTGGTTAAAAATAATGTCTGTGCCTCACGCAGAGTCAATCTTTCCAGGCTGATGCCATCCGCTTGTTTTACATCATCCTGCGCGGCATTAATTTGGCCGCCAAATGAAATGAGCAGAAAAACTGCTACTAATATTATCCGACGCATCGTGAGGTAAGGTGCTTCCTGATCCGTTATTTAGAATCTGGGCAACAAGTATTTTTACGTTCCAGGATATTTAACCAAAAATCCAGCCGAATTTTATATTATTGGTTGCAGGATATACCGGCCATCTTACATGAAACTTACAAGAAGCGAGATTGCCGAGGCTTACATCTTATGAAGATTCTGATCATGGGAGCGGAGGATGCTCATTAATGTCCAATACTGGGGGGCGTTATCTCTCTCTTAAACTTTGGCATCACCGATGGGGGCAGACCACAGGTACAATACCGGCAATACGATCAATGTAAGGATAGTGGCGGAGATGAGTCCTCCGATGACGACAACCGCGAGCGGCCGTTGGGTCTCCGAACCGATATCATGCGAAAGCGCCATCGGCAGAAGTCCAAGCATGGCCAGCAAGCCTGTCATCATAACCGTGCGTAACCTTAACATTGAACCCTTGATGACCGCATCGAGTGTCGATTCGCCGGCACTGCGTAACTGGTTGAAATAAGTAACCATCACTACGCCGTTCAGCACTGCTTGACCGAACAACGCAATGAAGCCAATGGCGGCGGATACACTCAATGGGATGCCGGTAATAAACAATGCCAGAACGCCGCCGATCAGCGCCAACGGAATATTGAACAGGATGAGTACCGCGCTTTTGATTGATTTGAAGGCATCAATCAACAATACGAAAATCAGCAATATACTGAGCGGCACGATAATGGCCAGGCGCGCCATGGCGCGTTGTTGACTTTCGAATTCGCCAGACCAGCTCAACGTATAGCCCGCCGGCAGCTGAACCTCTTTCGCCACTCTATCTTGCATATCGGCGACCACACTCCCCATATCGCGGTCGCGGATGAACACACCGATGGCAAACACGCGCGAGCCGTCCTCGCGGGCGATATTCATGTTGCCGCTGACTGTTTTAAAATCCGCCACTTGCGACAAGGAAATATAGGCGCCGTCCGGCGTGCTTAATAGGATTTGTTGCATGCGGGTCAAACCACGATCCGGCTCCGGCAAACGCACCGCCACGCTGAAATGCTTTTCACCTTCCCACAGCTCGGTTGCGGTCTTACCGCCCAAGCCGCTCTCGATGACGTCCTGGATATCCGACACATTCAAGCCATAGCGCGCTGCGCGGGCACGATCGACTTCCACGAGTATCTGCGGCAGCTCGCCAACACGATCGATGAATGAGCGGACCACACCGGGTACATTGGCGATTGCCTTAAGAATCTTCTCCGACTGTTCGCGTAAGATGGCCAAATCCTCGCCAAAGAGCTTAATAACGATTTGGCCATCGATTTGCGAAATGCTCTCCAGGATATTGTCGCGGATCGGCTGCGAGAAGCTCGGTTCAAGGCCGGGTACGGCGGAAATGGCACGGTCCATTTCTTTGACTAATTCTTGCTTGGTGATTTTACGTTTCCATTCCGATTCCGGTTTGAAGTCGACCAAGTACTCCGACATATTGAGAAGCTTGGGATCGGTACCGTCTTCCGGCCGGCCGGTCTTCGAGATCACCGTATTGACCTCGGGAGTCTTTTTCACAATGTCGCGAACTTTCCGTGTCAAGGCCTTGGCTTCTTCGACGGAAATACTAGTGGGTAAGGTTAAGTTAATCCAAGTGGCGCCTTCATTTAGCTCCGGCAAAAATTCGGTCCCAAGCCGAGGCACCAACATCAAGCTCAGCACCAGCGCGGCGACGGCCGATCCGGCAACAAGACGTTTGCGCCGCAGGCAGCGCTCGAGCAGGGGTTGATAAAAACGCTTGCAATGGCCGACTAACCAATTTTCTTTTTCCGGCAGGCTCTTATTGAGCAATAAAGCGCACAACAACGGTACTAACGTAAACGACAGAATCAATGCGCAAATCAGCGCCGACGTCACGGAATAGGCCATCGGCGCGAAAATCCGTCCCTCGTGCCGTTGCAGCGTGAAAATCGGAATATGCGCGGCAATGATGATGATCAGCGAAAACAGCGTCGGTCTTCCAACTTCAACGGTTGCCTCGAGGATTTTATTAAGCCGGCGCTTGTGATCGAGCGGCGGCCCATGATGTTCGGATAACTTACGGAAAACGTTCTCAACCACAATGACCGCGCCATCGACAATAATGCCGAAATCCATGGCGCCGAGCGACAGCAAATTAGCCGGAATACCGATAAAGGTCAGCCCGAGGAACGTGCCCAGCAGGGACAGCGGTATCAGGCAGGCGACGATCATGGCGGCACGCAGATTGCCGAGGAACAGGAACAGTACTAATGACACCAGCATCGCGCCCGCGACAAGATTGCGGAAGACGGTTGTGAGGGTTTTGCCGATCAGCCAGGAGCGATCGTAAAATGATACGATTTGCACGCCCTTCGGTAATACCGAGCGATTCAGTTCGTCGATACGTTGCTTAACTCCCGCCAGCACCAGCGAGGGGTTTTCCCCCTTGCGCATAATAACGATACCGGTCACTGCATCATCCTGGTCGTCTTGTCCGACAACACCCTGGCGCGGCACCGCGCCTATACTAATATCGGCGATATTCTTGACCAGCACCGGGGAGCCGTTACGCGCGGCAACGACCACATTGCCGATATCGTCGGCCGACTTCAGCAGACCGATGCCGCGAATCAGATACTGCTGGCGTCCTTGCTCGACATAGCCACCGCCGGCGTTGGCGTTACCACGACCGAGCGCATCCGAGAGTTGTTGCAGGCTGATCTTGTAATCCTTCATTTTGGCGAGATCCGGCATCACTTCATAGCGCTTGATCAACCCACCCAGGCTCACCACGTCAGCGACGCCTGGAATCAGCCTTAGCCGGCGTACCACCGTCCAATCCTGAATGGTACGCAAATCGCGCGAATCCAGGTGAGCGCCTTGAAGACGGTAGCGATAAATCTCGCCGATAGCGGTAGCGAGCGGAGCCAGTTCCGGCTGTACGCCATTCGGCAAATCGACCTGGTGCAAACGCTCGGTCACCTGCTGTCTGGCGAAATAAGCGTTGGCTTTGTCATCAAAAGTTAAGATCATGAAACACAGCCCGAACTGGGTGTGCGAGAACATCCGCACGGCATTCGGCAGGCCGCTCAACGCCACCTCTAACGGTATGGTGATCTGTTTTTCAACTTCTTCGGCCGCATGCCCGGGGAACAGCGTAATGACGATGACCTGCGTATCGGAAACGTCGGGAAACGCTTCGACCGGCAGGGACTTGAAAGCGATCAGGCCGGCGATGAGAAACAGGATCGTACCCAGGATGACAAACAAAGGCTGGAATAGCGAAAATGAAACGATGCGCCTGATCATGGAGTTATTTTTTTAGATGGTTGTCGCAGCCGTGCAAGATTTACGGCTCTTTACCGGAATCGAGTAGTTGCTGGAGCAGCAGGTTACCGCTGCTGACCACCTTTTGCCCGACCGCCAGACCATCGGCAATAGGGATGAACCCGCCCTGTTCGGGTCCGATCTCGACTTCGCGTCTGACGAATTTGCCGTCGCCCTCGTCGATAAACACATAGTGTTTGTCGCCGAGTAAATAGACTGCATTCCTCGGGACCTGAATGGTCGCGGTGGCCGGCACTGAAATTTCGCCGAACACGAACATTTCTCCCTTGAGTTTGCGGCTGGTATTATCAAGGGTGCCCCGGACTTTCAGCGCACGGCTTTGCGGGTCGAGAAAATCGCTAATCGAAATGATCTTGCCGGTGAAAACTTCGTCTGGCCAGGCGGGCGAGCGAATCGCGACGTTCAGGCCACGGCGGATATGCGCTAAATCGCGCTCGCTGACATCGAGCTGAAACCATAGTCGTGAAGGGTCGGTGATCACGAACAAGCCGCTCCCGTTGGCGGGCACCTGATCGGGGCGCAACTCCTGACCGGGATTGATATTCTTTTCGACGACCACTCCCGCCAATGGGCTGGTCAATTGAAATAATTGGTCGACCGAGCCGCCATTGTTACCGTATAGATTGAGTCGCGCCGTGGTTCGCTGTTTTTCCGATTCCGCTCTGGCATAATCAGCTTCAGCCACCACGAAATCTTTTTCCGCGACCACGCCGTGGTCGAAGAGTTCTTTCATGCGGCGGAGGTTTTTTTCCGCCATCGCGAAGTCGCTCAGGGCTCGGCGCGCATCCGCTTGGGCCTGGCCAAAGTCGGGCGAAGCCAGTATCGCGAGCGATTGCCCGGCGCGTACCAAGTCGCCGGCTTGTACCAATATCTTGGTCACGCGGCCGGAAAAGGGCGTATAAACGCGGACCGTCTTATCCTCATTCCATACCAGTCTGCCGTTTAACCGCAATACCGCCGATTGGCCGGAAACGACCGGCTCGGCGCTTAATGCTGATGCCTGCGAGCTATCTTTGGGAAATATCACGGTGTTGCTGTCGATCTTCTTGGCTTGCGGCGACTCTGCCGGCTTGGCGCGGCCGTCGCAGCCGGCGAGTAATGCCACAAGGGATGCGATGGCTACCAATTGCATAGTACGGATATTCATTGTGCCTGTACTCCATTGATAGTAATGCTGGCTCTCCACGCAGCCAGCGCATCGATTTGCGTCGCGCGGAATGTCCTGCGCGCATCTAACAGGTTGTTGAAAAAGTCCATCCGTGGCCTTTTTCAACACGCAAAGCAAAAAGCGCGGTTTTTGCTTTGCTTCATTTTTCAAACACTTAACGTGTTTGAAAAATGGCGGCACATCCCTATACCGCACCGCAGGGTGATGAAAAACGAGTTTTTCATCACCCTGCTAACAAATCCATGACCCCGATAGCGCCTTTCGCAAAAGCGAATTCGGTGGCATCCGCCAGGGCGCCGCTGCCGACCCCCTGGCTTGGGATAATATTGGTCATATTCAGGGAGAGCGTCGGATTGGGGCGGGCTCCTGCACCCGGCGTACCTGCCTGAGCGGCTTCAAGCGCACGCTTTGCGGCTTGCAACTCGCGATTATGAGCATGCAGCAGCGCTTCGGTGTCGGACAAATTCAGCTGAGAAAAATCGACATGCGAGTCGTCAGATAGGTCGGACTGCGCGTAGGAAGCGTTCGCAAAAAGCGAGACAATGGAAAACGCAATCGCAAACGCTTTAACTAGCCGGTCTATTTGGCTAACCGTCAAAGGCTGTATCGCTATATTATTTAAGTATAAGATATTATTTAAGTATAAGTAAGAGAGAATGTGACCTAAGTATTGGTATCGATTGTAATTTTTTCTCTCCGGGCGTTCTTATCAAAACTCACCATGCTAACATTGTCAAGGGTTACATTGGGTTCCTTACATGAAACTTACTCCGTTTGGTTTATATAAAAACGGCGTTTTAATTAATGAAAATCTTGATTGTCGAAGATGATCCGGTTTTGCTAGATGGGCTAACGCGCTCTTTGCGCCGCTCGGCATACGCCGTGGATTGTGTCAGAAATGGCTCGGAGGCCGATCACGCCCTCGCCATACAGAATTACTCTCTCGTCATTCTCGACTTGGGGTTACCCGTTATCGATGGCTTGGAGGTCCTGCGGCGCTTGCGTTTGCGTAAGACGCGCACCCCAGTGCTCATTTTGACGGCGCGCGACGCGCTCGAAGACCGTGTGAATGGGCTTGATCTCGGTGCCGACGATTATTTAACAAAACCCTTCGATTTGCCCGAATTGGAAGCGCGCGTTCGCGCGCTCATCAGGCGTAGCGAATACGACGGCAGCGTGGATCTGGTTTTAGGGGCGCTTTGTTTTAATACCACCGATCGCTCCGCATCGCTCAACGGACAGCCGCTGGAGCTGTCGGCGCGCGAGCTGGGAGTTTTGGAGATTCTATTGATGCGCGCGGGGCGTGTGGTCAGTAAAGAGCAGCTTACCGAGCACCTTTATGGCTGGGGCGACGAGGTCAGCTATAACGCCATTGAGGTGTACGTGCATCGTTTAAGGAAAAAACTGGAGGAAGCCGGGGCGCAGATTCGAACCATTCGAGGCCTCGGCTATCTATTGGAAAAACCCAGTGAAAAATAGCAACCGCACCCTTAGAGGCCAGCTTTTATTTTGGCTGCTTATCCCATTGCTGCTTCTTTGGCTGGTCAGCGGAATCATAAGTTACTTCATAGCCCTGAATTTTGCCAATGTCGCCTACGATCGCTCACTGCTTGATAATGCGCGAGCGCTTGCCCAACAAGTACGCGTGGTCAATGGAAAAATCGCCGTTAACCTCCCGCCTGCTGCAAAAGAGATCTTGCAATCAGACGAACACGATAAAATCTATTACGAAGTTCGAGGTCCCTCCGGGGAATTCATCATCGGCAACAGCGGCCTGCCGTCTCCGCCGATGGAGCAAAGAATCGCCGGACAGGCGAGTTATTCAGACGGAGTTTTGCATGGGGAAAAAATACGCGTCGCTTCTGTCTACCTCGTACTCAACGGCACCCACGCAAAAAACTTAGTTCTAGTTCAAGTTGCCGAGACGTTGATCAAGCGCAAGATCCTCGCCCAAGATATCCTCAGCAGTACAATATTGCCACAGCTGCTTTTAATTATACTCGCCGGGGTAACTGTCTGGTTCGGCGTCGGTCGCGGCCTATCCTCACTACAGCGCTTACAACGTGCGATCAGAAACCGGTCGCACCGCGATCTAAGTCCAGTTGCTGAGGCAAGCGCGCCAAAGGAAGTATACCCCCTTATTCACGCTATCAACGATCTAATGGCGCGTTTGGCAAAAGTACTTGCCGCGCAACAACGGTTTATTGCCGATGCCGCGCATCAACTACGTACACCACTTGCCGGTCTTAAAACTCAGACAGAAATCGCTCTGCGTGAAACCGAATTTGATCAGGTTCGTCACGCCCTGAAACAAATTGCGAGAAGTGCTGAGCAAGCAACTCGTTTGGCTAATCAATTGCTGACATTAGCCCGGGCCGAACCTGAATTTGGCAAGCCGCCAAGCTTAAAACCGGTTGATCTAAATAGTTTGGTAAAGGAAACAGCGGGGGAATGGGTACCGGAAGCGTTAAAAAAAAATATCGACCTCGGGTTTGAAGGTTCTCCGACACCCGCCGTCATTAAGGGCGATATTTTTCTTCTTCGACAGATGGTCGGTAACTTGCTTGATAACGCGATACGCTATACCGCGGAAGGAGGCTTGGTTACCGCGCGGGTAACGGTCGATGGCAACCATACGATGGTTAGTGTAGACGATACCGGTCCGGGCATTCCCGCTCAGGAAAGGGAAAGGGTATTTGAGCGTTTTTATCGAGTGTTGGGCAGCAAATCTGACGGCAGCGGCTTGGGGCTTGCTATAGTTCATGAAATTGCGAGTTCACACCACGCCGAGGTGTCACTAGAACCTATTGATAATCTCGGGACCGGTACATCGGTAAGGATAAGGTTTTGACTCGCCCCCTTATTCGGTGATTGTTGTTCACGCTAGGGTAGAAAGATTCAGGACGTCGGTTAGCAATGTCGAGGCGGAGGTTATGCCCGTTTTGCGGCGGCGGGTGAAAAAGCTGCTGCATGCGCGGCGTTAATGATGCCGCCGCCGAGGCAAATCTCATTTTGATAGAACACCACCGACTGTCCGGGCGTAACCGCGCGCTGTGGTGCATCAAACTCGGCCTCGAGGACGCCATTAGTCATATTATGGATGGTGCAAGCTTGATCCAGTTGGCGATAACGGGTTTTGGCTTGGCAAGAAAGCGGTAGCGAAGGAGCGCTGCCGGCAACCCAGTGCAATGTCTGGGCGCTCAGTGCTTGAGTGTAAAGCGCGGGGTGGTGTTCGCCCTGTTCGACAAACAGAATATTTTTATTCTTGTCTTTTGCCACCACATACCACGCCGCGCCCGGCCCGCCGATACCTAAGCCATGCCGTTGACCCAAGGTGTAATACATTAATCCATCATGCCGGCCTTTCAGCTCTCCCGCGCGGGTGCGGATTTCGCCCGGCTGATTCGGCAGGTAGCGGCTGAGGAAATCTTTGAAGTCCCGCTCGCCGATAAAGCAAATGCCGGTGCTGTCTTTTCTCGCATGATTCGGCAGACCTGCCTCGCGCGCGAGTCCCCGCACCTCCGGCTTGGTTAACGCGCCGAGGGGAAACAAGGTCTTGCTCAATTCTGTTTGACCAAGAGTATAGAGAAAATAACTTTGGTCTTTGTCGTTATCGTTGCCCTTAAGCAAAACGGCTCGGCCGTCCTGTCCCTGTACGCGCGCATAGTGGCCGGTGGCGATGAAATCCGCGCCGAGTTTCAGGGCGTACTCGAGGAAGGCTTTAAATTTGATTTCTTTGTTGCACAGGATATCGGGGTTCGGCGTACGTCCGGCCTGGTATTCGGCCAGGAAATGATTAAACACGCGCTCGCGGTATTCTTTGGAAAAATTAATGCCATGCAAGGGGATGTCCAGTTGCCGGCAGACCTTATATGCCTCCTTGTAATCCTCTTCCGCGGCGCAGTAACCGTCCGCGTCCTTTTCTTCCCAATTCTGCATGAACAAGCCGATCACCTCATGCCCTTGCTGCAGCAGGAGCAGGGCGGCGACCGCGGAATCCACGCCGCCGGACATGCCGACGATAACCCGATTTTTGCCCTGACCCGTCATTTCACCATATCCGTTCTTAATTCATTAATGAAGCTTAAAGGATAGCGTTGCCCGGTTATAAAATCATCGATGCAGCGCTGCACTTGCGGGCTGCGATGGCGCGGCCGCGCCTGCCGGGTTTCCTCCAAGGTCATCCATACCGTGCGCAAGATGCCGTTGTCCAAGGGCCGCTGCGGTTCTTGGGATTGCACGGCGCCGGTAAAAGCGAAACGCAGATAGGTGATTTGCGTGCGCGGGTTTTGCCATAGGTAAGCGCCGAGCAGCGCCTGCGGCGAGAAATGCCATCCGGTTTCTTCCAGGGTTTCCCGCATCACCGCCTGGATTAAGCTTTCGCCTTCTTCCAAATGGCCGGCAGGTTGATTGAACACGACGTCGCCGTCGGCCTGTTCCTCGACCAATAAAAATTTGCCGTCGCGCGCGACAATCGCGGCGACCGTCACATGCGGTTTACAAATCATGCGCGCACCATACCAAATTCAAGCCGCGACTTCACGCCATCGGCCCGGGGCCAGCCCTTCCAACGTCCAGGAACCGATGGCGTAACGGATCAGGCGCAGAGTGGGATGGCCGGCGGCGGCGGTCATGCGCCGCACTTGGCGGTTACGCCCTTCGGTGATTTCCAGCTCCAGCCAACAAGTTGGGATGTATTTACGAAAGCGGATCGGCGGATTCCGTTCCCAAACCCGCGGCTCCGCCATGATGCGCGCTTGCGCCGGGCGGGTTTTGCGCCCTTGAATAAACATGCCGCGGCGCAAGCGCGACAACGCGGATTCATCCGGGATTCCTTCCACCTGCGCCCAATAAATTTTCGCTAACTTATAATGGGGATCACTGACACGATGTTGTAAACCGCCGTCATCGGTCAGCAGCAACAAACCTTCGCTGTCTTTATCGAGCCGGCCGGCGGGGTAGATGTTGGGGATGGAGATATATTCGGTAAGCGTAGGGCGATTTTGGCTATCGGTAAAACGAGTCAAAACGCCATAGGGTTTGTTAAATAAAATCAGTTTCGACATCTCAGTAATTCTTACTAAATAACAGGGACAGAATCGGATTGTTTTTGTAGAATACGCCGGCAATATAATGGGAGCAGCCGCTTTGGCGAGTTCATTGAGAATAATAATTCCTAATCACAGTAAAACGCATTTTTTCCGATTACCAGGATTCTTATCGGCTATTGTACGCTATCAGCGGCGGTTATTATTTTCCAATTTGCTCATTTGTTTGCTGCTGTTTCCGGTTTCCAACACCTTCGCCGCCCTTAGTTATGATCCGTCTCTGACCTGGGACACGTTGCATAGCCGGCACTTCGCGGTACATTACCATGACGGTGAAGAAGCGTTGGCGCGCGAATCCGTGGCGATTGCGGAAAAAGTCCATGCACGCCTGAGCAAGCTGTTTAATTGGACGCCGAGCGAACCGACCGACATTATTCTCAGCGATAAAACCGACTTTCCCAACGGTTTCGCCTCCCCCGTCCCAACCAATCGCATGACCCTATTCGTCGCCGCGCCGGATGATCTGACGCTGGAGGATCACGCCGGTTTTTTAGAGACACTTATTACCCATGAATATACCCACATTCTGCATCTCGATAAGGCGACCGGCGGGCCGGCGGCAATACGCAAAATTTTTGGCCGGCTGCCGCTTCCATTCGCCTTCCCCAACGCCTTTCAACCGACCTGGCTGATCGAGGGCCTCGCCACTTATACTGAAACCGACGCGGAACGCGGCATCGGGCGCGGGCAAAGCAGCTTCTTCGATATGTTTATGCGCATGGAGGTCGATAACGGGGTTAAGCCGTTACGGCAAATTAATCAACCCATCGCTAGCTGGCCAGGTGGAACTGCGCCCTATCTCTACGGCGTGCAATTTTACAATTTTATCGCTGAGACCAAAGGCCAGGAAAAAATCCTGCGTATGATCGACAATTACAGCGAGGATTTATTGCCTTTCGCTATCAATACAAATAGTGAAAAAGTATTCGGAAAAAACTTATCTCAAATGTGGGATGAATTCGAGGCCTATCTTAAACGGAAATACGATCCTCAGTTGGCGGCGATCCGGCAGCAAGGCGTGCGCGAGGGTGAGCGCATCACGCACGGTGGCTACTTTGGCGGCAGCGCGCGCGCGTTAGCGGACGGCACATTATTTTATATACGCAATGATGGCCGCAGCCATCCGGCGCTCATGGTTTGGCGTACGGGCAAGTCGGCGCCTAAGAAGCTTATCGACGTGCATCAGGATGCGCGCTTCGCAGTCCATCCGACCGCCGGTATTTTGCTTACCCAAATAGAATTTTTTCACAATACTAACTATTACTACGATCTCTATCGGGTTAATCCTGAAAGCGGCGCTATCAAGCGCTTGACCAAGGGCGCGCGTTACCGTTACGCCACCTGGAGCCCGTACGGCACACGCATTGCCGCGGTGCACAATGCCTTGGGGGTTAATAGTCTGCAGTTGCTGGATGCGCAAGGGAAAATATCGGAAACCCTTTGGACTGCGCCCGCGGGAGAGGTTATCGCCGGGTTGAATTGGTCGCCGGACGGCACTTCGCTAGTCGCCAGTGTCTGGCGCCGCACCGGCGGCTGGAATCTGGAGCAGTTCTTTCTCGCTCAGCGCAACTGGAAGACGTTGACCAACGATGCGGCGATAAAAATGCATCCGCAATTCAGCACTGACGGAAGCAGTATTCTATTTAGTTCTGATCACGGCGGGGTATATAACATCCGGCGTTTTGAGTTAGCCACCGGCAAAATGAGCACGCTTACGAACGTGAAGGGCGGTGCGTTTCAACCGGCGGAGGGCGGAGGCGGGGTGTTGTATTACACCGGTTACGGGCCGGAAGGTTTCGATGTTTATCGTTTACGTCTAGAGGAAGCAGGTTCACCGCCATTTCCAACCCCCGGTTCCCGGCCAGGGCCATCCGCCGTGGCGGCGGAACCGGCACCAATGCCGAATGATTTAGCCACAACGCCTTATTCTCCCTGGTCTGGGTTGCAACCGCACTGGTGGTTGCCGCATATCGCTATTGAAAATCACCGCTCGGAGTTAGGCGCGGTTACCGCCGGCTGGGACCCTTTGCTGCGTCATATTTATGCCGCTGATGTTGCTTACGATATTACTAACGAGGGGTTTGTCGGCGCGCTGGACTATATCTACGACCGCTGGTATCCGGTGCTCAAATTACATGCCTCACGTCAAAATGATTTTTTTCGCAATACCGATGCAGAATTGCAGCGTATCCGCCATCGGGATGATTACCAACTTGATACAGTATTTCCCTTTCTTTATTATGACAGTAATTTGGCCTTGCATATGACGGTGTTGCAAGATAGGGAGTCGGACGATAAGGTGGCGCCGGGCGTGCCGGGGGTGCCGGATCGCAAAGACAATATTGCCGGAGTAGGGCTGGTTTACGATTCCACCCACAACTATCCGCTCTCCATCAGCCGCAGCAATGGGCGGCATATCGCGTTAATCGCCGAGGATAGCAGCGCCTTAGCCGGCGGTGATTTTACCGGCGAAATCTACACGCTGGATTGGCGCGAATTCCTGGCATTAGGCGGCGAGCATGTACTGGGCGTACGCTTAGTGGAGGGATGGGGGACCGATGCGCCGCGGCCATTTAGCTTGGGCGGCAGCGCCAGCGCTAGCCAAGTCTCCGTTTTGCAAAACATCGTTAATACCGCCACCCAAACCCTTTTCGATCAGCGTGACTATCCGCTACGCGGTTTTCCCACCGGCCTGCCCGCGCTGACCGGCCGGCGCATGTTTCTTTCCACGCTGGAATGGCGGTTTCCGATGGAGCGCATAGAGCGCGGCACCATGGTACCCCTGCCGCTGGGCTTGCATCAGGTTTCCGGCAGTGTATTCGTCGATAGCGGCGGGACCTGGAACGAGGGCAGCAAACCGGAGAAGTATTCTACCGGCGCCGGTGTTGAAATGAACGCCAGGGCGATTTTATTTTATGCGTTGCCGCTCAATCTGCGTCTCGGCTATGCCCATGGATTTGACGCAGGCGGGGGAAATCAGGTTTATCTGCACGTGGGCGCATCATTTTAAGCGCGGCCGGTTACTACCCAAAAAATAATAATGGTAGAATGCGCGGCGCGCCACTTCTCCGGAGAACGCCATGGCTTATAAAAAAATCGCAGTCCCCAGCGACGGTAAAAAGATTACGGTCAACGCCGATCATTCGTTAAATGTTCCCGATCATCCGATCATTCCATTTATTGAGGGCGATGGCATTGGGGTGGATATTACACCGGTGATGCGCAAGGTGGTTGACGCCGCCGTGGCGCGCGCCTACGGCGGCAAGCGCGGGATTGCGTGGATGGAAGTTTACGCCGGGGAAAAGGCGGTAGCGACTTATGGCGGCGATGCCTGGCTGCCGGAGGAAACCCTGCATGCCGTTAAAGACAATGTTGTTTCGATTAAAGGACCGCTGACCACGCCGGTCGGCGGGGGTTTCCGTTCCTTGAACGTGGCCTTGCGCCAGGAACTGGATCTTTACGTGTGCCTGCGGCCGGTGCGGTATTTTGCCGGCGTGCCGAGCCCGGTTAAGCATCCGGAAAAGATCGACATGGTTATTTTCCGGGAAAACTCGGAAGATATCTACGCCGGCATCGAATGGCCGGCGGAATCCGCCGAGGCGCAAAAAGTCATCGCTTTTCTCACCAAAGAAATGGGAGTAAAAAAGATCCGTTTTCCAAAAACTTCCGCCATCGGCATCAAGCCGGTTTCGCGCGAAGGCACCAAGCGCCTGGTACGCAAGGCGATCCAATATGCCATCGATAACCAGCGCGCCTCGGTCACCTTGGTGCATAAAGGCAATATTATGAAATTCACCGAGGGAGCGTTTAAAAACTGGGGCTATGAATTAGCCAGGAAGGAGTTTGCGGCCGCGCTCATCGATAAAGGCCCCTGGTGCCGGATTAGGCATCCGAAAACCGGCCGGGACATCATTATCAAAGACGTTATCGCGGACGCGTTTTTGCAGCAGATCCTGTTGCGTCCCGAAGAGTACGACGTCATTGCCACGTTAAATCTCAATGGCGATTACATCTCTGACGCCTTGGCCGCGCAAGTGGGCGGTATCGGTATCGCCCCCGGCGCCAATCTTTCGGATACTGTTGCTTCGTTTGAAGCGACTCACGGCACTGCCCCGAAATATGCCGGCAAGGATCAGGTTAATCCCGGCTCACTCATTCTCTCGGCGGAAATGATGTTGCGTCATCTCGGCTGGATCGAAGCCGCGGATCTGATTATTAAGGGCATCGAAGGCGCGCTTGCCGCCAAGACCGTGACCTACGATCTGGAGCGGTTGATGCCGGGCGCGAAACTGGTCAGTTGTTCCGGATTCGGTCAGGCCATGATCGCCCACATGTGACCGTTCATCCGGATGATAAAGAAAAAACCCGGCGCACGCCGGGTTTTTAATTTAAACGATTTACTTGAGGAATTACGAATATTACGAAACGGCGCGAATATTAGAGGCCTGCGGACCCTTGGGGCCGTGTTGAATTTCGAACTCTACCTGTTGTCCTTCTTTTAAGGTCTTATATCCTTCCATTACAATGGCTGAGAAATGCGCGAACACATCATCTCCGCCGTTACTGGGTGAAATAAAACCATACCCTTTGCTGGCATTAAACCACTTCACAGTACCTGTTGCCATACTTAACATCCCCCTGGACTCTTACAGCGGGCTTGACTATGGAATTCCCGCCAAACTTGGTTACTGAAAAAGCCTGTACCTTGTGAGACGGTAAGATTCCAAAATCTGGAACACATCCCGCTTGAAACAAAGTACATAAATACCAATCTTGCTTTTTTTTTCGTTTAAGTCAAGAAGTTGAGCCCGCTTTTAGTCGGCACGGCGGGAAGTTAACTTACGCAGGCACAGCCATTGTTCTCAAAATCCATGCCACCATTGGCTTGAAATATTGGTATAATAACCTCAAATGCAGGATAAGTTTCGTCTTCAGTTCTTAACTATGGCCAATAGACAACCGCAATACAGCGATGAGTTAGTTGTCCAAGAAGCTAAGCCTAGGCTTCAAAAACCGCCCCTTTATAAAGTTATTCTGCTAAATGACGACTATACTCCTATGGAGTTTGTCGTCGTTGTGTTACAACGTTTTTTTCATAAGAATCGTGAGGATGCGACCCGTATTATGTTACATGTGCATCAAAAAGGGATCGGCGTATGCGGTGTTTACACGCGTGAAGTCGCCGAGACTAAAGTGAGGCAAGTGATGGTTTTTTCCGCGGAAAATCAGCATCCTTTGCAATGCACCATGGAGCCCGCAATGGAGTCGGAATGATGCGCGGCAGGTATGCAGTATCGCTATTTTTCTGGAGGTGTTCCTAATGCTATCTCAGGAACTGGAGTTTTCGCTCAATTTGGCGTTTCAAGAGGCGCGCGAGAAGCGCCATGAATTTATCACCGTCGAGCATTTACTCGCGGCATTGCTCGATAATCCCACCGCCGCCCGCGTGATCCGGGCCTGTGGCGGAAACATTGAAGAACTGCGCCGGAGTCTCACAGCGTTTCTGCGTGAAAATGTTCCCACCTTGGCCCCGGGGAACGATAGTGAAACCCAGCCGACGCTGGGGTTTCAGCGCGTTATTCAACGCGCCGTTCTACATGCGCAAGGTGTCGGTAAAAAAGAAGTGACCGGTGCCAACGTGCTGGCGGCCATTTTTAGCGAAAAAGAGTCGCATGCGGTTTATTTCCTGCAGAAGCAAAATATCAGCCGCTTCGATGTGGTTAATTACGTTTCCCATGGCATCTCCAAGATCCCCGGCGAAAGCCCGGAATTACCGGGGCCGGAAGATCCCGAGGACGGCCCTGCCGCTGAACGCAGCCCGTTGGATATCTTTACTGTTAATCTCAACGAACAGGCCCGCCTCGGCAAAATCGATCCGCTCATCGGGCGTGAAAATGAGCTGCAACGGACTATCCAAATTTTATGCCGGCGGCGCAAGAACAACCCGTTGTATGTGGGTGAAGCCGGCGTCGGCAAAACGGCGATTGCAGAAGGGTTGGCGAAAAAGATTGTCGACCGGGAGGTGCCGGAAATTCTGGCCGGCAGCACGATTTACGCGCTGGACATGGGTGCGCTGTTGGCCGGCACCAAATATCGCGGCGATTTTGAGAAGCGCCTCAAGGCGGTGCTGCATCAGCTAAAGAAGCAGGAACATTCCATTTTGTTTATTGACGAAATCCATACCATTATCGGCGCCGGCGCAGCTTCGGGCGGGGCCATGGATGCGTCTAATTTATTGAAACCGGCGCTCTCGACCGGCGAACTGAAATGTATCGGCTCGACGACTTATCAGGAATATCGCGGTATTTTTGAAAAAGACCGCGCGTTGTCGCGCCGCTTCCAAAAAATCGATGTCACCGAACCTTCGGTGGAGGAAGCGGTGGAAATCTTGCGCGGGCTGAAGTCGCGCTTCGAGGAACACCACGGCGTCAAATACACGCAGCAAGCCTTGCGCAGCGCGGTCGAGCTTGCTGACCGCTATATCAATGACCGGCATTTACCTGACAAAGCCATCGACGTGATCGATGAGGCGGGGGCAAGCGTGCATTTGGTCGCGCCCAATAGGCGCAAGAAAACCATCGGGGTGGGCGAGATCGAAGAAATTGTCGCAAAAATCGCTCGCATCCCGCCGAAGAGCGTATCCACTTCCGACCGGGAGGTGTTACAGAACCTCGAGCGTGATTTAAAGCTGGTGGTATTCGGGCAGGATGAGGCGATCGAGGTATTGGCCGCCTCGATTAAAATGGCGCGCTCCGGCCTGCGCAGCCCGGAACGGCCGATCGGCTCCTATTTGTTTTCCGGTCCTACCGGGGTAGGAAAAACCGAAGTGACGCGCCAGCTTGCGCATGTACTTGGGTTGCAACTAATCCGCTTCGATATGTCGGAATATATGGAGCGGCATACCGTCTCGCGCCTGATTGGCGCCCCGCCGGGTTATGTAGGCTTTGATCAGGGCGGGCTGTTAACCGATGCTATTAATAAAAATCCGCATGCCGTGCTGTTATTGGACGAAATCGAGAAAGCCCATCCCGATGTATTCAACCTGTTATTACAAGTCACGGATCACGGCACCCTGACGGATAATAACGGCCGCAAGGCGGATTTCCGCAATATTATCATTGTAATGACTACCAATGCCGGGGCCGAACAGATGAGCCGGGCATCGATGGGATTCACGCAACAAGATCATACCGGCGACGACTTTGCCGCCATTAAAAAGATGTTTACCCCGGAGTTCCGCAACCGCCTGGATGCCATCATCGGTTTCAAGTCGCTGAATCCGGAAACGATTGCGCATGTCGTCGATAAATTTGTCCTTGAACTGGAAAACCAGCTCGAAGAAAAGAATGTGTCGATCGAACTGACCGCTTCCGCGCGCAAATGGTTAGCGCTGCATGGTTATGACCCGACAATGGGCGCGCGCCCGATGGCCCGCCTCATTCAGGAGAAAATCAAGAAACCGTTAGCCAACGAACTGCTGTTCGGCAAACTGGCCAATGGCGGACAGGTGAAAGTGACGGAAGCAAATGAAGAGTTGGTATTCGAATTCTCGGCACTGGAGCCGGCGGGTAGCATGAGCTAGAGGGAACGGTATCGCTTAACGGGCGCGAAAAATGATGCGTCCCTTGGTGAGGTCGTAGGGGGTGAGCTGTACCGTAACCTTATCACCGGTTAAGATGCGGATGTAGTTCTTGCGCATTTTTCCGGAGATATGCGCAGTAACGATGTGCCCGTTTTCGAGCTCCACCCGGAATAAGGTGTTTGGAAGGGTTTCTATAATCGTGCCTTCCATTTCAATGTGTTCTTCTTTTGCCACGCTTAGGCCTCGATAATTTTACTTCCATTGGTTGGCGCGGCGTATGATGCCGTATACATCGATAGCCGTAAAGCTCATTTTGGGGAAGCCTGGTTTTTGTGTTTTGATGGGATGTTTTTATAGGTGTTCCGAATTTTGCAGCAGGATCCATTCCCCGTTTCGATAAATTTCTAACGGACGATAATTGATCTTATACGCCATTTTTGCGCTCTGTTTAATCCAATAGCCGAGGTAAAGCCAAGGCAGGCCCAAACTTTGAGCATACGCAATTTGCCACAGCACCGCATACACGCCAAGCCCCCGCTCGGGTAAGTCCGGATCGTAAAAGGTGTAGACCGCCGACAGGCCGTCGGGCAGCAGATCGACCACCGCTACACCCAGCAATGTTTCTTGCCGGCGCAGCTCCAAGAACCGCGTCTTTATCTGGTGGCCGCTTTGCGGCGCGCAGGTCAGGAAGCGCATATACCTTTCCGGATCCGGATTGCCCATGCCGCTACCCGGATGGCGCTTTTCTTGATAGCGCAGGAAGAGCGCAAAATGCTCCTGACTAAAAGCCGGCTGCACGGCGCATACGCCGATATCCTGGTTCTTTCTCCAGGTGCGTTTCTGACTGCGATTGGGAACGAATTTATTGACCGGCACGCGCACCGACACGCAAGCGGTGCAATTACGGCAATGCGGTCGGTAGATCAGGTCGCCGCTGCGGCGAAATCCGCGGCGGGAAAAATTTCCATAAAGCTCGCTGTTTAAGGTATGTTGTGGATCGATGAAAAGCGTGGTGGCGACCCGGTCCGGCAGGTAGCTGCACGTGTGGGGCAGGGAAAGATATAACGAAGGTGTTGCTTGCTCGATACTCATGCGATACAGGCTGGATCTAATTCCAGCCGCCATGGTCCGGAACGGCTGGGTTTGATCAAGGCTTGGTCCAGATAAATAAGAAACTCTTTACGCGGGAGCTCCTGCGCCCCCAGGCTTAAAAGATGTGCGGAACGCAACTGGCAATCAATCAAGGTATAACCCCACGCCTCAAGTTGGCGTACTAAGGAGACGAAAGCAACTTTTGAAGCATCCGTGATGCGACTGAACATGGATTCGCCGAAGAAGGCGCCGCCCAATGCTACACCATATAACCCGCCCACGATTTTCTCCTCCAGCCAAGTTTCCACTGAATGCGCATAACCCTGTTCATGTAATCGGCAATAGGCCTGCAACATCTCGGTCGTGATCCAGGTGTCGCCATCAGGATTCGCCCGGCGCGGACCGGCGCAGCCGTTTATAACTTCTCTAAAATCGGCGTCCAACGTTACCTGGAATTTTTCCTTGCGCAAGGTTTTCCGCAGACTATGGGAGATCCGTAGTTTGTGTGGAAACAGCACCGTGCGCGGATCCGGCGACCACCATAAAATAGGCTGGCCGGAGTTATACCATGGAAATACGCCTTGGCGGTAGGCCTGTAACAACCGTTCGTTCCGCAAATCACCGCCGATCGCCAGGAGACCGTCGGGGGAAGCGAGATGCGTCGGCGGGAAGCGCAGGTTTTCAGCGTCGGGGCTGAGTACAAACATGGTCTAAAAGTGAAGGAATAAGGCTTGCTGGATAATAATCGCTAGGCAAACGCCGGTTCAATAGGGTTGCGTTACCGCGCGCATCACGGCGTGTATTTATTATTTCTCAGCCACGCCTCCCACTGACGATGATCGGCGAGCAACACGCCTTCTTCAGAGGCTTTTTTCTGTAGCCAGGTTTGCAGGTCCTGCAGCCACTCAGAATCGATGAGTTCGGTATCGCTCATAAGCTGCGCATGCAGCGTGCGGTAAATTAACTTTAATTCGCTTACAGCATAGTCTTGCAGATTTTTCATAAAGAATCCTTTTTAAACGGCGAATGCTCGTTAAGCTCGTTGATATAATACTCCACGCCGTCTTTCTCTCGCGCAAGAAAGTCGGCGACCGCGTAATTAAATTCCGGATGACTCAGCCAGTGCACGGAAACGATCGGCGCCGGCAGAAATCCACGGCTTAATTTATGTTCGCCTTGCGCCCCGGCCTCAAAGCGCTGTAAACCTTGATCGATGCAATATTCAATGGCGCGATAATAACAGGTCTCAAAATGGAGGCTATGGAACGCCTCTAAGCTGCCCCAATAGCGTCCGTACAAGGTATACCTTCCGCGCAAATTAAGCGCGCCGGCGACATATTTTCCCTGATGGCGCGCCAGGATTAAGACAATATTCTGCGCCATGTTAGCCCCGAGTTCCTGAAACAAGGCCGGCGTTAAATAGGCAATGCCGCCGTGTTTGTATAAAGTCGAATGGTAAAACTCATAAAAAATGTTCCAATGCTGTTCACGCAGCGCATCGCCGGTCAGCACCTCCATTTCCACGTCGGCTTCCTTAACATAACGGCGCTCACGTTTTACTTTTTTGCGTTTTTGCGCGGAAAATCCGGCGAGAAAATCATCAAAATCGCGATAACCCTGGTTTTGCCAATGAAACTGATAACCCACGCGGCGCATCAGGCCTCGCTTTTCCAGCCACTGCGTCTGCGCCGGGTTGGTGAATAGCCAATGCACCGACGAGGCGCGGGTTTTTTGCGCGTGCGCGCGCGCACCATGAACCAGAAGATCGACTATCGGGTTTTTATCCGGATGTTCAGCCAATAACAGGCGCGGGCCGGTTACCGGGGTAAAAGGGACGGCCGCCACCAGCTTCGGATAGTATTTAAGCCCGGCGCGCGCATAGGCGTTGGCCCAGGCCCAGTCAAAAATATATTCCCCGTAAGAATGGGTTTTTAAATACATCGGCGCCGCCCCCAGCAGGCGCCCTTGCAAGGGCGCGCGTTCGTGGACGACTAAATGCTGCGGCGACCAACCGGTCTTAGTCGTAACCGACCCACTGTGTTCCAGCGCGGACAGGAACTCGTGTTTTACAAATGGATTATCCGGATCGGTTAGGGCATTCCAATCCCGCGCCGGAATCTTATCTAAGTTATCGATCACGCTCAGGTACATAAACCAATTTTACCATTGCCGGTTGAGCGAGAATGAAACCGGAGCGCCGTGTTAGCGGCCGCGCCGGGCGCCTGGTAAGAAGATAGGACCGCGTGTTCGGACCATCATTGCTTTTCGCTGGTTAACAAACGATTGATTTCGGTCAGATCTTGCTCATTCAGGGTAGCGACCGCGGCTTTGAGTCTCAGTTGGTTAAGCAGGTAATTATAACGCGCCTGCGATAAATCGCGTTTGGCGTTAAACAGTTGCTGTTGCGCGTTCAATACGTCCAGATTGGTGCGCACGCCCACTTCCAGTCCGCGTTTGCTTGAGTTTAATAAACTCTGATTAGAAATAAGCGCCTGTTCCAGCGCCTTGACTTGCGCCAACCCGCTGGTGACGCCCAAGAATGCCTGGCGGGTTGACAAGTCAGTCTGACGGCGCGCTTGTTCCAAATCTTGACGTGCTTTCTCGCGCTTAGCCACCGCTTCACGCACCCGCGATTGTTGCGCGCCGCCTTGGTACAAAGGGATTTGCAACAGCAAAGCAATAGTCTTCGATTCCGTGTCATTGCCGACGCCGAAGGGGACAGAGTTGTTAGCGGCGGCGTCGCTGTAATTGCCGACGATGTCGATGGTGGGTAAGCGCCCGGCGCGGTTGCGAGCCACTTCCTGGGAGGAGATGTCCATGGCCTGTTGCTGAATTTTGAGCTGCAGATTTTGGCTTTCCGCAAGCTGCACCCACTTTTCCATATCATCCGGCTGCAAGGGAGCCAAGTCTAGTTTGCCGCGTAGCCACATTAATTGACCGGGGAGCCTGCCGATGATCGTGGCCAGCGCTTGTTTCTTGATTTCCAAGTCGTTCTTTGCCGCGATCTCCTGTGACCGCACCAAGTCAAAGCGGGCTTGCGCTTCATGGGTATCGGTAATAGTGAGCGTGCCGACTTCAAAACCGCGTTTGGCCTGTTCCAGTTGCTCGTTGATGGCCGTTTTCTGCGCTGCCGTCAAGGCGACATTGTCCTGCGCCAATAATACATCGAAGTAGGCCTGACTGACGCGCAGAAGCAAATCATGGTCGGCGAGCGAGAGTTGTGCTTGCGCCTGTTCTATTTGCAGCTTGGATTCTTTGTAAAGCGGGAAATCTTGCGGACGAAACAGCGGTTGCGTCAGAGAAACTATATATCCATGCGAGTTATACCTGAACCGGCCGCCGGGAAAAACCGTGGCCTGGTGGAATTGAAAATTGATATCGTTATAAGCGGTATTGGCGCTCACGTTGAGCGAGGGCAGGAAGGCGGCGCGCGCCTGCGGTAATTTTTCCAAGCCCGCTTGGTAGGCGGCGCGCGCGGAGGCGAAAGCGGGATCTTGCGTTTGCGCCTCGTGATAAATATCCAGCAGACTTTGCGCCTTTTCCTCGGCATTAACAGATGAGCTGTACCCGATGCTGAAAGTTAAAAACAAAACGATTAAGCCTTTTGTCATAAATTACTTTTCCTGCCATTTAGCAAATATATCGCCGGCACTACTACTAAGGTTAAAAGTGTGGAGGAGATCATACCGCCGATCACCGTCACCGGCCCGTTCGCTTGGGCGCCGGCGCCTAAGCAAGCTCAGCCAGGGTCTGCCCGGCCGTGACTCTTTGCCCGGTATCCACCGCTACTTTTACTATGTGGCCGGCTACTTCGGCAGCGACAAAGGGCGCGGTTTGGCTGTCGACCTGGCCTACCGCTTCCTGCACAACTTGAAGGTTTTGCTGTTTCGCCTGGGTGACAGTAATCACCGTGGCCGCTACGGATTTATTAGCCTCCTCGGGTTTTTTCCCGCAGCCCGTAGACAATAAGCTTATCGACAACAACACAACGGTGGTAAAAAGAAATTTCAATTCCCTGTTCTTCATTTTTTTTAGGTCCCGAAATTTACTGATCCGTTTTGGCCGGTGTCGTTAACAAAATTCCGTGTAGCAATAGATCCACCAGCATCTGGCTATAATGAGTCGGGTTATCGGCGAAACCGACGTCGGGAAAATGCCTTAGCACATCGCGTGCTTGAAAGAAAAAAACATTCGCGCCGATTAGCAAGGCGGCAACCATGGCGGGATCGATGTCGGCACGCAATTCTCCCTCGGCCTTGCCCCGGCGCAACGTTTCCACCAGGCGGGCAAAGTTTTCACCAAAAACCTGCTGCGCCAGTTCTTCGCCCCGGCGCGGGTCGCCCTTCAATAATTCACTTAAGATCAGGCGTGGCACCGATGCGCGCTGTAAGATGTGCGACAAGTGGGCCTGGGCAAAGCGGGTTAAACGCTGGGCAAGCGGCCCGGATTCGTGCACTAAATCTTGCAATAATTCTGAGGATTGCCGGCAGGTCTCGCGCAGGACAGTGAGATAAAGGCTGTTTTTTGAACCAAAATGATGAAAGATGTTGGCCTTGCTGACCCCGGCGTGCACGGCGATGGCGTGCATGGACACGGCATCAAAGCTTTGTTCAGAAAAAAGTGCCTCGGCCGACTGTAAGATTCGCTGCTTGGTGGCTTCGGTACCCGCACGAACAGGGAATAGAGAGGGATTTGCCCGCATGTTTGAAATTAGCTATATTGACCGACCGGCCGGTCATTTTATCGGCTATTATTTCTCGGCGCAAGCAGGGGGGATTATGCAAGTTGTTTGGGTTGCAGGGCATTTCCCACGCGAGCGCTTTCAAAGATCCGGTTTGTGCGAGGCCGTGAGTTACCCATCCAGCGGAATGGCGGATAAATCATGAGTGAGCATTTACGTTTGGCCATGGGCCAGTTGAATTGTCTAGTTGGAGATATAGCGGGTAACGTAAGCCAAATGATCCATGCGGCTAAGCATGCGCGCGATAAATTACGCGCGCACGTCATTGTGTTTCCGGAATTAAGCCTGACCGGTTACCCGCCGGAAGACTTGTTGTTAAGGCCGGGGCTGGAAAATGAGGTGGCTCACGGCTTACAGACATTGCAAGCCGAAATAAGAGACATAGATTTAATCGTCGGTCACCCGGCGCGGGTCGATGATGCGCTTTATAATGCCGCCTCTTGGTTGCGCGATGGCGCCATTATTGCCACTTATCATAAGCAGCTATTGCCGAATTACAGTGTTTTTGACGAAAAGCGTTATTTTGTCCCCGGTAAAAACCCGTGCGTGGTAACTATTCAAGGCGTGCCGGTCGGCGTCACGATTTGTGAAGATATCTGGGCACCCGGCCCGGTACAGCAAGCCGTGCAAGCGGGCGCCGGATTAATCGTCAATCTAAATGCCTCGCCTTACCACTTTAATAAAAGTCAGGAGCGCGAGCATGTCGTCAGCCAGCGGGTGGGCGAAACTCGGGTGCCGATCGTCTATGTCAATCTGGTCGGTGGCCAGGATGAGCTGGTGTTCGACGGCGAGTCTTTTGTCATCGATGCCCAAGGCAGACTGACGCAACGCGCGCCGGCGTTTGTCACCGGCGTATTTCTAGTGGAAGTGGAAAAACAGCCGCCGTTCGCGCCGGTAACTGCCAAGTGCCGGCCGATGCTTTCCGAGGAAGAAAGTGTGTACCGCGCATTGGTTTTAGGAGTGCGGGATTATGTCGATAAAAACGGTTTCCCCGGCGTGGTATTAGGGCTTTCCGGCGGTATCGACTCCGCGCTTACCCTGGCGATCGCGGTGGATGCGTTGGGACCGGCGCGGGTACAGGCGGTGATGATGCCCTCGCGTTATACTTCCCCTATCAGTCTTGAGGATGCCGCTGCTCAGGCACAAACGCTCGGGGTCAAATACAGCCTCATTTCGATTGAACCGATGTTCGAGGCCTTCCTTGCCGCGCTAAAAGAAGAATTCCGCCGCGCCAAGCCGGATAGTACCGAAGAAAATATCCAGGCGCGCATCCGTGGCGTGCTGTTGATGGCGATCTCTAATAAGACCGGGAAGATGGTGCTCACTACCGGCAATAAAAGCGAGATGGCGGTGGGTTATGCCACGTTATATGGCGATATGGCCGGAGGGTTCGCCGTGATCAAGGATGTGCTGAAAACGCTGGTGTATCGTTTGGTGGAATACCGCAACCGCGCGGCGCCGACTCCGATAAGATATACCGGGTCGGTCATTCCGCAGCGTATTATTGCGCGTCCGCCTTCGGCTGAGCTCGCGCCTGATCAGCGAGATACCGATAGCCTGCCGCCTTACCCGGTGCTGGATGCGATCCTGGAAAAATATATTGAGCATGATCATAGCGTCGAGGACCTGGTAAAGGCCGGGTTTGACCCGGGAACCGTACAGCGCGTGGTAGCGATGATCCAGCGCAATGAATACAAGCGTCGTCAGGCGCCTCCCGGCGTGCGTATCACCAGGCGCGCTTTTGGCCGTGATTGGCGCTATCCTATTACGGTGGGCCGCGGTAAAAAACAAAAAGCTTAAAAACAGTACGCAGCGGGATTATTTTCAACTAAGATAATGCACCTTATCTTGCGGATATGAAGGGGAAAGTCCAGCTATGAAAAAAATCGAGGCAATAATCAAGCCATTTAAATTGGATGACGTGCGCGAGGCCCTGTCTGAAGTTGGCATGACCGGCTTGACGGTGACCGAAGTCAAGGGATTCGGCCGGCAAAAAGGGCACACTGAACTTTACCGTGGGGCGGAATATGTCGTCGATTTTTTACCTAAGATAAAGCTTGAGCTGGTGATTCCGGATAATCTGGCCACCCGCTGCATCGAGGCGATCACCAATGCGGCGCGCACCGGCAAAATCGGCGATGGCAAAATCTTTGTCAGCAGTGTGGAAGAGGTCATCCGTATACGTACCGGCGAGCGCGGAGAAGAAGCGGTTTAGGCTGATGTCTTGACTATCGGCGGGCCACTAAATTTTTAACTCTTCAATATAGCGGCTGTGAGGAAAGTTTTGTTCTAAAACCCGAAGCGTGTCGTTGGCAAGCTGGTCTAACCCCATCATTTTATAAGCCTTGACCTGTATTCCAAGCGCGTCTTCGATTGCCGGCGTGAGTTGGTAATGCTCGATGACATATTTACAGCGGTTGACGGCGGCAACGTAGGCGGCGCGGGAAAAATAATAGCTAGCCACATGAATTTCATTTTGCGCTAAGGCTTGCATAAGCCTATGCATGCGTCGCGTCGCGTCTTTGGCGTATTTGCTGGTCGGAAACCGGGTTACCAATTCACGGAACGCTTCAAACGCCTCACGCGCGGCCTTGGGATCGCGATCGGAGAGATCGTATTTGCCGACCAAGCGATCGAGGAAAGTGGGTTGTTCGTTGTAGCTCGCCAGGCCCTTCAAATAATAGGCATAATCCACATGCGGATGAGTAGGATGCGAGCGAATGAAGCGGTCGGCGCTGGCAATGGCCGAGGCAGGCTCCTCATCTTTGTAATAGGCGTAAGCAATCTCGAGCTGCGCCTGTTCGGCATAGGGGCCGTAAGGGTAGCGCGCTTCCAAAGTTTCGAAATGCTTGATGGCGGCGGCATAGTTTTTACTCGCCAAGGCGTCTTTACCTTCGGTGTAGAAACGCTCCGCGGACCAGTCTTTAGTGGGATCTAGCGTGCCGGCGCATCCCGCCGGAAGCAGGGCTAAACACAAATAGAAAACAAAGCTACGCATACAGTTAGACAAGCATAACCGGATTTGAATAGAGGGTGAAGACCCCAACGGCGTTTTGATGGAAAATATTAAACCAAAGATTTTATCGGCGCGTATCCCGCCGGAGTATGCCGGCAAGCGCCTCGATCAAACCCTGGCGGCGTTATTTCCGGAATTTTCCCGCTCCCAGATCCAGCAATGGATACGCGCCGGCGATGTTTCTTTGGATGCTGCGCGGCCGCGTCAGCGGGATAAGTTAACCGGCGGTGAGATGGTCGAGATCCGGGTATCGCTCGCCCCCGCGCTGGTATGGAAGGCACAGGCCATCCCATTACAAATAATTTATCAAGATGCCGAATTGCTGGTGATCGACAAGCCGGCCGGCATGGTAGTACATCCGGCTGTCGGTAATTATGAGGGTACACTGTTAAACGGTTTGCTTGATTATGCCCCTGAACTTAAGAACCTTGCGCGCGCCGGTATTGTCCACCGGCTTGATAAGGATACTTCCGGCCTGCTGGTAGTAGCGAGAACCGAGCGGACGCGCCTAAGCTTGATTAAGCAGCTGCGCGCGCGCAGCTTGGAGCGCGAGTATTTGGCCATCGTCAATGGCGTCATGGTCGCGGGCGGCACGGTGGAGGCGCCGATCGCGCGGCACCATCGGGAGCGCACGCGCATGGCGGTCAGCGCGCGCGGCAAGCCGGCGATCAGTCATTATCGCGTCATGGCCAAATACCGCGCGCATACTTTATTGCAGGTAAAACTGGAGTCCGGCCGCACGCACCAGATTCGGGTGCACATGGCGCACCTGCGTTATCCGATTTTGGGCGATCCGGTTTATGGGGGACGCTTGCTGATGCCATCCGCGAGTAGCGAAAAATTAATCCAGGCGTTGCGCGGGTTTAAGCGTCAGGCGCTGCATGCAGTAAAGCTTGGACTGATCCATCCGCTAAGCGGGAAAAAAATGCAGTGGACTTGCCCGCCGCCGATGGATATGCAGGAATTGATTAAGGTATTGGAAGAAGGTGACCACGCTCATATTATATGAACGACCACATACTATATTTACCATATGCCTAGCGATCCCGTTTTCATTTATGCTGACTGGCCGGCGCCGGAGAATGTCACGGCGCTCACTACGACGCGCATCGGTGGATTAAGCCGTGGCGGCTATGCCTGGTTTAATCTGGCGGATCATGTCGGTGATGACCTTGAGGCGGTGCAAAAAAACCGCTTGTTATTGCGAGAAACGTTAGAATTGCCCGAAGAACCCGTATGGTTAAATCAAGTGCACGGTGTGCGAGTGATCGATGCCTCTACCTCGTCGGATCGTACCGCGGATGGCAGTTATAGCAATCAAGCGGGGGTAGTCTGCGCGGTATTGAGCGCGGATTGTTTGCCGGTCTTTTTATGTGATCGGCGTGGCGCACAAGTGGCGTTAGTGCATGCCGGATGGCGGGGTTTGGCCGCAGGTGTAATCGAACAAACGGTGGCGGCTTTCCGCACCCCGGCATCGGAGCTTTTGGTATGGTTGGGCCCGGCCATCGGCCCGCTCGCATTCGAAGTCGGCGATGAGGTCAGACAGCGTTTCGTCTCACACGATCCATATAGCGCCGTTGCGTTTACCGCGAACAACCGGAATCGTTGGTATGCGGATATTTATGCGCTGGCGCGGCGGCGTTTGCAAAATCTCGGTGTCGATAAAATATACGGCGGGAATTTTTGTACCGTGCGGGAGCACGAAAAATTTTTCTCTTACCGGCGCAATCCCATTTGCGGGCGCATGGCGTCACTGATTTGGCTTGAAAACTGAGCGTTGTTTGAATTTCCGCTATCGGGCCACGACCGGACGTTTCGCGACAAACGGCCTGATTCTATGGACGCGCTACGCGCGGCTTAACTGCAATGATTGCGGGTCTCGCCCCGCGGGCGAGGTACTTTCTTGTCGCGACAAGAAAGTACCCAAAGAAACGCTCCCCGGTCGCTCGCCGCGCTAAAAGCGCGCGGTTCCCTGCGCTCCTCACGCAGCCGGGCGCTGCGCAACTCGCGCGATCGCCTACGGCGCCACGCGCTCAGACAGTGCTCGCTTAACTGCTCCCGGCTGCGCTCCGGTGCTCGGCGAGCTCCGACGGGGCAAAACCAACCCGACCCCGCTTCTATTAATTACGGTGTCTTACCAAGCATACGTTTAACCGGCCAAACCATCCTCTAACACGTTTCATCGAGTAATTTTGGTGGATTAGCAGTCCGCGTATGGTAGTGTATTAAAATGCATCGAAAAGCCCAATACAGATTTTATTGCCTTGATTTTAGGTAAAATTTGCGATACAGCCATATTTAAATTTTAGGTATTTTATTGGTGTCTACGTTTAGTTAAGCAGCCAAGAAACGAGCATGCGGAAACCATCGAAAGAATCAATCATCAAGGCGTATAACGACCTAGTGAGAGAAAAGGGCGGCGATCCCGTTGGTATAGATGTCTTCACCCGCGAAACTGGAATTTCGTCCTACTACTGGCACGGTGGCTATTGGCGCTCTTGGCCTGCGTTTCAGGCGGACGCTGGACACATACCCAATAGCCCAACCCCAAGGACCGCGGATGAAACCGTTCTTCAGCGCTTCGCGGAATTGGTCTTGGAACGCAACGAAATTCCCACGCAAGCCGATCTGACGCTTAAGAAAAAGGAAGATCCATCTTTCCCGGATAAAAGTGTTTTCCGTCGATGGGGTGATCAAAACGCGCTCTTGGCGAAGGTCGCCGAGTACTGCGCAGGAAAGGAACATTTCCTCCCGGTACTTAAACTTCTGAAGCAGGGTGCTTCGAGTAGCTTGGATCATCGACTCGATTCACTGCGTATCAAGGGCTTCGTGTATCTCCTTCGTTCTGGCAAGCACTACAAGCTCGGTCGAACGAACGCGGTCGGACGGCGTCTTCGTGAACTGGCAATTCAACTACCCGAGAAGCCGGACACAGTGCACGTCATTGAGACCGATGATCCCGAAGGCATCGAGCAATACTGGCACCATAGGTTTGCCGAGAAACGTCAAGGCGGAGAGTGGTTCACGCTCTCCGCAGAAGATGTAAGTGCGTTTAAGAAGCGCCGATTCCAGTGACAAGGCTGCCTAACCACACGGTCGACGATTTATGAGGTGAGACCTCAGGTTGGAGTTGATTTTGCCCCGTCGGAGATCGCCGAGCACCGGAGCGCAGCCGGGAGTAGTTAAGCGAGCACTGTCTGAGCGCGTGGCGCGCGCAGCGCGATCGCGCGAGTTGCGCAGCGCCCGGCTGCGTGAGGAGCGGAGGGAACCGCGCGCCTTT
>DATGVQ010000112.1:0-2758 GCA_035300145.1 Acidiferrobacterales bacterium
GTAGGGGCTTGGCGCAGGGATGCGTCAAGCAAAAATGGCGGTACTTGCAGCACTACGCAGTCCCTGCTTCGTGCGCAAGCCAGGGCCGGCCTTCCGTGGCCGGCCCGCTCGGCGGGAGGAAGGTCCACCGGACCTTCCTCTAATTCCGCCTCGCCCCTATACCGCGATGGGCAGGGAGCCCAAGTGCCGCGGGCGGTCCCTTTCGGCATCCTGCCTCTCAGGACACTCGCACATCCCTGTGCATCGCAGGAGGCGCGAGAGCGGCCACCGCAGGGTGATGAAAAACGAGTTTTTCAGCACCCTGCTCATAGTTTACAATCGGCGTGCCCGCTTAAATCCCGGAGGATAATTAGGAGAAAACATGGTTGGTTCTAAGCTACGCGTGGGCGTAGTCGGTGTCGGTTATTTGGGCCAGTTCCACGCGCGTATTTACGCGCGTATGCCGGACGTGGAATTGGTCGGGGTTGCCGACGTGAATGCGCAACTGGCAGCGGAGACGGCGGCGAATTATGGCTGCGCCGCCTATAGCGAAGCGAGCCAATTGCTGGATAAGATTGATGCGGTCAGTATCGTGGTCCCGACGGTTTCACACCTCAAAGTTGCCCGTCCTTTTCTGCAACGCGGGGTGCACATGCTGATGGAAAAACCGCTTGCGCCAAGTTATGAAGAAGCGCTTCAGCTGGTCGAGCTGGCGGAGCACGCGGGGGTGGTGTTCCAGGTAGGCCATCTTGAGCGCTTCAATGCCGGCGTGATGGCGTTGGCGGAACGCGCGGCCGACCCGCGGTTTATTGAAGTGCACCGGCTGGGGACATTCGTCGAGCGCGCCACGGATGTTGATGTAGTGACCGATTTAATGATCCACGATATCGATATCGTTATGTCTTTGATAAAGTCCGAAATCAAAGAAGTCGCGGCCACCGGCCTGTCGGTAATGACATCGCATACCGATATCGCCAATGCGCGCATCGAGTTTACTAACGGCGCGGTGGCGAATGTGACCGCAAGCCGGGTGTCCAATAAGAAGCAACGCCGTATCCGAGTATTCGGAAAAAATACTTATTACGCATTGAATTATATTGACCAGCAAGTCGAAGTAGTGCGCGCACAGCCCAGCCAAGACGGCGCAATGCGCCCGGAAATCATTCTAGAACAGTTGGAAATCAAGCTGAAACCGCCGCTTGATGCAGAATTGGAAGAATTTGTTAACTGTGTGCGCCTGAGCAAAACGCCGCTGGTCACCGGCAGGATCGGTCTCGAAGCGCTCAAAGTAGCCCTGCTGGTGAAGGAGAAAATTAACGCATGCCTGCCGTAATTAATGCCGTCCCGTTTTTAGATTTAACCCATGAATTTAAAGAACTGCAGGCCGAGTGGTTTGAGGCCATACGCGCCTGTGGCGAAAGCGGGGCTTTTATTCTGGGGCGGAATGTTACCGCCTTCGAGCGGGAGCTCGCCGCTTATGTAGGGGTCAAGCATGCGGTAGCGGTTGCCAATGGCACCGACGCCTTGGTGCTATCGTTACGCGCGCTCAATATCGGTCCCGGCGATGAAGTGATCACCACCCCGTTTACCTTTTTCGCCACCGCCGAGGCGGTGAGCCTGGTAGGCGCGATCCCGGTGTTTGCCGACATCCTGCCGGATAGTTTTAACATCGACTCTTCCGCCATACGGGCCTGCATTACCGCCAAGACTCGCGCTATTATTCCGGTGCATTTGTACGGCCATCCCGCCCAAATGGATGAAATTTTATCCATCGCGCGGCAGTATAACTTAGTAATCATTGAAGACTGCGCCCAGGCGTTCGGCGCCACGGTCAAAGACAGGCGGGTCGGCAGTATAGGCGATACCGGCTGTTTCAGTTTTTATCCTACCAAAGTGCTGGGGTGTTACGGTGACGGCGGTATGATTACTATCGGGAGTGCGGAATTAGCTGAGCGCCTACGCTGTCTGCGCAATCATGGCGCAACTCAGCCGTTTATCCACGATGCTGTCGGTTATAACAGCCGTTTAGACGAAATTCAAGCGGCGTTGTTACGCATTAAACTACGCTGTATCGATCGCGCTATCCAAGCGCGGCGCGCCGTGGCTGCGGCTTATGGTCTCAGGTTGCAAGAGTCCCCTGTTACGCTACCGAGTGAATCCAGCGCGAGTGCTGGTCACGTGTTTAATTTGTACACCTTGCGTAGCAATAGGCGGGATCACGTCAGGCAATGCCTGTCCGAGCATAACATCGGGTCTTCGGTTTGTTATCCGGTGCCGTTGCATTTACAGGAGGTTTATCGCGGCTTGAGCTATAAGCCGGGCGATCTACCCATAGCTGAACGCGCGGCGGGCGAAGTCTTGTCGCTGCCGATTTATCCCGGCATGGATGGCGCTTACATCGAGCGGGTATGTGAAATCATCCGGAAGGCGTTGTAGCAGGTTGTTGAAAAACAGAGTTTTTCAACAACCTGCGGTGGTCGCTCTCGCGCCTCCCGGCAACTGCTCCCGGCGTTGCCCTATCTTCCCACGTCCCTGTGGGTCGCCTGCGCTCGGCCGCTCCCGGCCGAGCGCAGGGATGCGCAGGAGCGGCCACTTTTTGCTTTTGATGCGCACCGCGTCACTCCGGATCGATAACCAAACATTTTTGGCCTTGCAAAATTTGTGGTTGCAGATAGCGCGAGTAGCGAATCCGCCGGTCATTGCCGAATGTAGAGAGATTGCCGCTGATCCTTTCTATCCAGTCGCTTGGACGGAATCTTTTGCCGTCTTCGGTGACCCC
>DATGVQ010000113.1:0-7147 GCA_035300145.1 Acidiferrobacterales bacterium
GTAGCCGGTCGCTCCCGACATCCTGTCTTCCGCGACACTTCCACGTCCCTGTGGGGCGCGTAACCCACCATTGGCCGCGTCCGGTGGGTTACGCCCTGACGGGCTAACCCACCCTACAACTACTAGCCCACCACCAAAACATCAAACGTGCCGGCGGCCAAGGTGTTCGTCGCAAGACGCGGGTTGAGAGTGACGTTAAACCCAGTGGCGGTTTTGCCGGTGACAAACGCCACGGCATCCTGGTTAGGCGTAATAAGTACCGCATAACTCGCGGGCAGGTTGCCGTTGGGGAATGAAACCGGAGTCACCACCGCCAGGCCCGCGCCGCCGCCGGCTACGTTTGGAACCGCGGATTGGACGCCGACAATCAGTCGATCCTTGCGGGATGGCGTCGAACCGGTTGGAAGTTCAATCGTATGGACATCAAGGGACATGGCTGTCACTCCTCTTCGGAAAGTTTTGCCGGTTTCCCGGCGGGTGTCTTCGTCAACGCTGGATCCTCGATTTTTTTAGCGCCACGCGCCGCTGAAATCGCGATCTCCACGTCGGCGGCGGTCATGTCGCCCCACTCGCTAACGAGCGGAGGCAGACCTAAGCGCTCGCGCTGCTCATTCGGCGTAATCGCGTTGTTCTTGTAGTATTTCTCGTAAATCTCCGCTGTCGCCTTCTCGTCCTCGCGATCGATGCCGACGAATCGAAATTGGAGTTGATAAAAACCCAGCTTGCCGTGAAGCGCCTCGCGTGTCAGATGCTCGGCAATAAGATTGGCCAAGGGTTTGATGGCCTGGTCCCAATCGCGGTCCTCGGCCGTCTCGCTGGTATTGCGGTTTATATCGCGCTCGACGCCAAGATTTTGCGGGCTAAGGTCGAACGCCGTCGCGATCTCGCGGATGAGAAACTCTTGATATTTGAGATAGAGCGCATCGTCGTTGCCGCCGTGGAGCGCAAGGACTTTGGCTTCACTATTACCGCCGACAATCGGGACCACTCCCTGCGCTTCGATCTCATTTCTCCAAAAGGAGCGAAATGCATCGACCCAGCCCTTATCGGCGCCTTCGAAATACAACATGTTCTGCGGTCGCGCGTTGGTCGCCATGTTGCCGGCGAAGTCCGCGACCCCAAGCTTGCGCGAGATGGTGTTGAATGCGATCTCCAGCGGGCCATAGCCGTAGGGCGTCGCGGTTGACGGGTTCGCGCGGATATAAATCAGCTCATCGTTCAGCAGGGGCACGCCTTGCTCCATGCCGATGTTGCCGTAGCCCAGCACTTGCAGGTAGCGCGCCTCGTTACGCTCTCCGCTCCAGCCGGGGAAAATCCGGATACTCTGTCCGTCGACCGGCCAAAGCCACAAGGGCCTGTTTTCTTCCGCCCCAAGCTGCTGCTCGATGGCGCCGGCGCCTACGCCTAGATAGTCTTCGATGACCTGCTCGATCAAAGTCCGGAAGCTGTCGTCGGCGTTCGGATGATCGAGACAGGACGCGGCGATTTCCGCGCGCCGTTCCAGTTCCCGGCTCATTTTTACGCCAGGAATCGGCGCGACCTCCCAGCCGAGCTGTGATATCGGATTCTTTATCGCATTGATCGCGCGCCGCGCATGCACCGTGCGCGAGAAGTAGCGCAGATTGGTGGCCGTGCCTTTGATCGCCGGGCGCTTCTTGTCCATGCGGCCGGCAGTGCCGATGGAAACCAGGCGCGGATAAATGTCCGTCTCGCGCCGCGGTTTTTTCCGCCAGCGGAGGGCTGCGAGTTTGAGCTTATTCCACAAATTGAGAGCGCCCCTGTCAGATAAAGCCGAATGCATACCGGGAATCCATGCCGAAGTGCAGCAGCGCCTGGGTCATCGCATCGATATCGTCGTCGTGCGGCACTTTTGGAAACGCCGCCGCGACCTCGATAAAGTCATGCACCCAGGGCGCGATCGACGCATCCGGCAAATACACGTTGCCGGCCTCCACCTGTGGCGATGCGGCATGGGCGCGCGCCTCTTTGCCGCCTTGCGGCTCCACGGCGATCAGCCCCGGTATTTCATGTTGCAGCGTTGCGATGACAGCCGGCCCGTTGGCGGCGTCTTCCACCAACTTCCGATGCGCCTGCGGCCACTTGTAGGACAGGCCGCGTACCGCATGGATCGTTTCCGGAAAGCTGAGCCGCGCGTGCACGCGGTCCAGCAGATACTTGTCCGCTCCGCGCCTGCCCCACACGTGGCCTGCCACGAAGTCGGCGGTGCCCGCGCCCTTGAACGTCATATCCCAGCTCTGGATAATCTCGTCGAAGCGGCCGGGGGGAATCGCGTAAAACCGCCACCATCCGCGCTGGAAGATACCGCCGGCGCGCGGGGATGGGCGCTGCTGCAATTGCCCCGCGGCGGCATAACTGCCTAAACGCTTCTTTAAGTCTTCAAGTTCCGCCGGCCCGAATCGTTCCGGCCACAGCAGCTCGCCCGCATCGACGCGCGGATCGCTCCAACCGATAACGGTGGTTTTGTTCGATCCTTCATATTCCGCCGGCAGGCAAAGGTGTTCGTAACCGCCCTGCTCCAGCACGTGGCCGCCGAGATCGCGGTTGTGCACGCGCTGCATCACGATCACGCGCGCGCCGGTCTTGGGATCGTTGAGGCGGGTCGACATCACCTCGTCCCACCAGGTGATGGTCGATTCGCGAATGAGATCGCTCTCCGCTTCATGCACATTGTGCGGATCGTCAACAACAACAACGTCGCCGCCTTCGCCGGTGCCGGTGCCGCCGACCGAGGTCGCCAGGCGGTAGCCGGTCTTATCGTTCTCAAACCGGGTCTTCTCGTTTTGATCGCCGGTGAGCGTGAAGCAATCGCCGAAGTGGCGCTGATACCAGGGCGACAAAATCAGGCGCCGGCACTTCAGCGAGTCGCGGACCGACAACGACGCGGCGTAGCTCGCGAACAGCCAGCGGCTATGCGGCGCCGCTATCCATTCCCAGGCCGGCCAGAACACCGAGACCGCGAGCGACTTCATGTGGCGCGGCGGGATATTGATCAGCAGATTGCGGATCTGCCCCCGGCTTACCGCTTCCAGATGTTCGCAGATCGCGTCGATATGAAAGCCGGAAACGAACGGCGTAGACGGCTCGACGACATGCCAACCAAACCGAACAAAATCAGCGAGACGGCGTTTCGCTTCTTCCGCTTGTACCTGCGCCTGGCCGGCGAGCCGGCCGGGCGGGGATTTTTTCGAGCGTTTCGAGGTCTTCATCGGATAATCCGGGGGGATTGAGGGAGCCATGTGTTGGATTGCGCTGAGCTCGAATCATCTACGAATTAATGGGACACAACACTAGGCCGGATAATGATGATTACGACGAATGGGCTCGGATTAGTGACTGCTGGTGTTGAACCATCTCAATTCAGTGCCAGACTTAATATTCCGGCTTATCCCCTCACCTTCAAGCCGGAGTGTTTTTGCTGTTGTTTAGCCGGCGGCAGGCCCCCACCTGCCGCCGGCATTTTATTGTTTCAGCATCTCTGCCTGATTCTTATTGATTCTTATTGATTATTCACTCTCCCGCCTTTCTTTTGAACTTTTTCTTGCATAACCGCAAATCTGTGCCAAGCTCAAGTGTGGGTTCTGTATATACCCTCACTAGGGGAAACATGGAAGTTGCTGGCGGCCTCTTAGGCCGCCAGCTATTTTATCGTGTTAGCTCAAGCTTAATGCCCCAATTCTTCGGGTTATTGACCGACGCACTCTCTTTTTAGATACGATTCCGGCCGAACTAGTAGACCGCCTCGTTAACCGCGAAAACCCCATTAAAGTCTGGCGCGAATTCCGCAAACTGACACAGGACGAAGTCGCCAACGCGGCGGATATCAGTACGCCTTCTACCTCAACTCGAAAACGGCGACCGCGCCGGCAGTATCGAGGTGCTAAAAGCACGCCGAACGGCTTGCTGTTACGGTAGATGGTTTAATTTAGCGCGCCTAACAAAATGAACATGGACACGAAACCCCCTCTCCCTCACCCGGCCCTTCGGATCGCCTTCTCCCGGTGGGCCCGGTGGGAGAGGGAAAGTCGGTACGGCCTCCGGCCGCAGGTTCATGGAAAGGGCCGGGGTGAGGAAGGTTGTGGAGGTAGCGGTTCTCATTTTGTTAGGCACTCTTAAATAAGAGTGCATAAGAGATAAAAAACGGCCAATAAAAAAGCCGGCGCTCCTTGCGGAACCCGGCTTCGTGTGACAGTTCGACCAATCTAATAAAGTCCATGCTACTACCGTTCTCATCCGATGTCAATACCCGGTAGTGTTGCCTAATGTCCTAATCTGGGAACTGTTGGGTGCTGAGTATCCGGTTCGCAGCGCACCTGCTCGCGAGTCCGAAGCCGCGCAGACTGTTTCGGTATGATGTTCTATACGCTTTAACTCGCTGCCCACGATGAAGAATTCGGCCCCAGGAGCCAGACATCGTCTAACCCTGGGTACTGTCGAACATGTCTTTGACAGTCTGGTAACACCCGCAAGAGGCTGCTTTGAGGCCTTTCCGATCAAGGATACTGATGTTGCCGCGGCTGTAACTGATCAGTTTGCGTTGCTGCAGAGCGCTGGCGGCGTTGGTGACTCCAGCCCGTCGCACACCCAGCATGTTCGCCAGAAATTCGTGCGTAAGATGGAATTCGTCTGACCGTACGCGGTCGCGGGTCATCAGCAGCCAGCGGGCGAGGCGCGCTTCGACCATATGAAAGCGGTTGCACGCGGCGGTTTGCGTAACTTGGGCAGTCAATAAATGGCTATAGCGGTACAGCTCTCGTTGCAACGACAGGCTTTGCTGGAATTCCTTGAGAAAACGCGCTGATTTCATCCGCATGGCCTTCCCGGTTCCCTGCACCAGGGCGCGAACGGAGGAAACTCTGCTCCCCAGCGCCAGGGGAACGCCGACCATGCCTTCCCAGCCGACCAGGCCGACTTCCAGAGCCTTGTGGCCCTCTACCGTCGTCAGCAAAGACACAAGCGAGTTGTTGGGAAAGTAAACATGCCGAATCGGCTCCCTGGGCTCGTAGAGCACTTCGCCGTAAGTCAGCGTGACCGGCTCGAGGGAGGCCCGCAGGCGTTGATACTCCTTGCGTGGCAGGACGGCAAGCAGGCCGTTTGCAACAGGCAGTCGGTTCGCAGCCGTGTACTCCAGCTCCGGCAGCGGCTCGGTGATGTTCTCACGTGAAATGACCGCGCGCGCCGCGCCGTCTCCGGAAAAACCCGTGACGGTTAGTATGAACCAGTACCGCCCGGCCGGCGAGTCGCGGCCATACTCGTGGCGAAACAGCGTGCGCTCGCCGGCAATCACCTGGCGGATCCCCGCAGCGATCGCGATGCCGTCCACGCGCTCGTTGCCGCGGGCCTTGTCGCACACGGCGAGATAGTTGGCGCCCTCAGTGACACCCGCCCCGATGCCTCCATTGGCGGCGGCGAAAGCGTGCCATCCCTTATTCGCCATAATGACGGTCCCGGCCGCGTCGAGTACGCAGACATCGGCGGCGAGCGCATCGAGGATGGCGCGAGCGACGCGATTCGGCTCCTGCAAGCCGGCTTCTGCCTGCTTGCGCTTGGTGACATCCCGCATGGTCCCGCGGTAGCCCTTGAACCTGCCCTCCTGGTCGAAGATCGGTTCGCCGCTGACGCTGATGTAGCGCAGCTTGCCGGCGTGGTCCACGCGTCTTAGTTCGAGGTCACGGAAGGTGACGTGCGACTTCAGCTGTCTTTGGTGCGCTTGCCAATCGGCCTTGCTCATGTTGTCGAACGGCACATCCCAGAGCGTCTTGCCGATGATGCCTTCGTCATCGATCCGGGAGCCCCCGATCGCCGCGCCTAAGTACGAAACAAAGCGAAAGTGTTCGTCCTGCTCCCAGTACCCGTCCGAGGACAGCCCGACCAGGCTGCGGAAGCGCGCTTCGCCCTCACGCAGCGACTTCTGTGCCTCGGGCAGCAGGATGGCGTTGCCGGTCGTGGGGTCCATAATTGCGTCAACCTGGCCCGATTCGATAGCGTGAAGCGCAGAGGTACTCTTAACCAGCCGCAGGATCAAGCCATTTAATCCGGGCTCGTCATCCGTGCGAGAGGGGTTCCTGTTCGAAACGGGAAGCTTGAGTGTCATTTGACTTTTCTGACTTTTCGTTTTAATCCGAGCGCGAGAAGCACATTGCGTCTGTCGCTGAGGTTGCCGACAATCTTCGTACCCGGTGCTGGAGACACCTTAGCGAGGCTGGGTGTGACGAGGACACCATCGGCCAACGCGCGCAGCGGATGTTCGAAAACGTCGACAATTTCCAGCTTGTAGCTGTCCTTCAAGTACTCCTGACAAATCGCTTCAAGATTGGCGATGGCCTGAAGCGAATTGGGCGCGCTGCCGGCAACGTATAGACGCATCACCACAACTGTTGTAGTTGCGAGGCCGGATGCATTGTCTTTCTTCTGCTTACGGCGCATTTCGCTGGTCCTTTTTGCCATTATTTCCGAAATTTCCGGAACCAGAGGCAACACGACGCTCCACCAGCGAGGGTGCCGCTGCGGTTGCCGCGGCTGCTGCCGGGTCCGCGCTACGCATCCTGCGCAGCTCGTTCTCCCTGTCGCTCGAGGACACAATACGCACTTCATTGTCGCGGGAGTACAGCGCTAACTCAGCCCGCTGCCGCTCGAGATCCTGCTGCAAGGCTTTGATCCGGGCATGAGTATCCGCTTCGGCAGCCTGCAGCTCCCCGCGCTTATGATCGAACTCGGCGCGACGCTGTATCGTCTTGGACGTGCCGGGCACACCCGTGATCAGCGTGCTGCTGCCGCGGAACAAGCCGCCGCCCAGCATCGTGTCGAGGCGCTCGAAGCCGGCTGAAACCCGCTCGGTCGAAGCCTCGTGCTTGATTTCGGCCGGTTCGGGGGCGCCCACTTCCATCCCGGAGGGCCCGAAGCTCACCGGAAATTCACCCGCCACAAAATCCGAGCCGCGATATTTTGTGATCTGGAGCCGGTGCGACCCCGTACTCCAGGCGCCGGCCGAACCGGATCACGCAATCGACCATGAACTGCATGAAGCCGTAGTTCACGACATCGGAAATACCGCCATCGATTTTGGCCGTGATAACGGCGGTCATATCGTTGTCCGCCAGCCAGTCGCGGATGCGGTAGATTTCCCGCA
>DATGVQ010000114.1:0-48803 GCA_035300145.1 Acidiferrobacterales bacterium
TGAGGACCAAAGGCGGCGCGTCTTGCTACATGTTTCGTATAATGTATATTATGTAAAATTATGGAAAGTGAGCCTAAATTTCTTTTGAGCAACCCCGGTCAACATTGATCGGGGTTTTTCTTTAATTATGCGTTGCGGTTGGTTTGAACTCGCCCCGCGTTTGCGGGTTGGCACGCGCATGGGATGGATTGCTCCTGTTTGAGGTGATTGTTCTTTTAGGTCCGAAAAATGATACCGAGACGGTTCGTTCATAAGCATCAGCGTTTCGCGTTCCGGGCGCGTCGCGGCCGTGTCACCGGCGAACGCCCGGGGATGTATCGCGAAGGCCCGCCTTTCACTCAGGATTTCTCTAACTTTATTTTTTAATTTAATAGGTTAGCGAGCGAATTTAAGATCGCGTTCAACATATAAATATTGAAAAATGCGCTTTTATGCTCCCTTTATCTCTAAAAAACATGGAAGTCCCTGATTAATGTGCTAATTTAAAATTAAGAGGTGAATGTGTGAATTATCGAAAAATCACAGAATGGGGTTTAGTAGCAGCAGTGGCGATCCTCAGTATTGTCGCCAATCTGCCTGGGTACATCAAGCTGCCCTGGGGGCTTGATAAAAAACACCTTGTTATTGTCCTGGTGATTATCATCGCCGCTACCCTGGTTCATTATTTACAATTTGCGCTGGTTCTGGTTGTGGTGATTTTAGCCATTGGCGCCAACCTGCCGACCGATCTTTCAACCGACTTAGGGGTAAGGCCGGATATTATGTTCATCGGCCTTGTCCTGATGGTGGTGGTGTCATTCATTAATTACCTGCTTAAACTACCTAAGGGCGTGAAGCCCATCGTGCGTATCGAGAATGAAAATGGTGCGCGTGCTTTATGCAATGCCGCAATAAAGGGACGCGCCTCTCTAGTGTATACACTGTTAAGCATAGGGATGGATGTGAATTCCAAGGATAGCAACGGTAACGTGCCTCTGATTCTCGCCGCGGCAAATGGTCACACCGATACGATCAAAGTATTGATCGATCACGGCGCCGACATAAATATAAAAGGCGGCGCCGGGAAAACCGCCCTCATGCGAGCGCTGGATGCGGGATATACCCAAACGGTATTGCTGCTACGTCATGCCGGGGCAAAGGAATAGCTAATTCAGTTTTGACTCATCCGTGGGTTTTGCCGGAAGAGGAACGGCGTTGATCCCCTCCGCGCGCAATTCTTTAATTTCTATCCCGGTTGCCTGGCCGTAAATATTGCGCTCTTCGGTCTCGCCGTAGTGAATTTTTCTTGCTTCTTCGGCGAATTGTGTGCCGACATTGTCGAAGCTTTGTTCGATATATTCATGCAACTTTTTGAGTAATTCCTGTGGCCTTGCTTCGGCGGTTAATTCCATGTCCGTCGGTTGAGTACCCGGAGCAGTATTCACATGGCTTACGCTCAGCACCTTGTGCACCTGTGCTGAGCTACAGATGGGGCAGCTTAATAATCCACCGGATAATTGTGTCGCATACTCATCGGCATTTTTAAACCAGCCCTCGAACTGATGTTGCGCATCACAAACGAGATCGTAAATAATCATTGACGTTTCTTAAATTCCATCAATCCTGGTGCCCAGGGCCGGAATCGAACCGGCACGGGGGTTGCCCCCCAACGGATTTTAAGTCCGTTGCGTCTACCAATTCCGCCACCCGGGCAGGTTTTCTGGAGGCTGGGGCCGGAATCGAACCGGCGTACACGGCTTTGCAGGCCGCTGCATAACCACTCTGCCACCCAGCCTGTATGCGGTGGTCATTCAAAATAAAAAGAGGGGAAGCATAGTCTTCCCCTCGGATATCTGGAGCGGGAAACGAGATTCGAACTCGCGACCCCAACCTTGGCAAGGTTGTGCTCTACCACTGAGCTATTCCCGCATAAGCGCCGCGCATATCGGGCGGCATGCTGCAACAACGTTGCTTGCGTATTGTAATGGTGGTCGATGGCCTGTCAAGCCAAGCCGAAGGCGTTCATCGAGCATTGGGATGGGTTAGATACGGCCAAGCCGCTTTGAGGTAAATCACCATGGACCAGAGGGTCAACACCGCGGCGATATAAAGCAGTATTTCTCCCACCGCAAAAACTTGGATGCCAAAAATCGGCTGCCGATATAACAGGAATGGAATGGCCACCATTTGTCCGATAGTCTTGAATTTCCCGAGATAAGAGACTGCCACACTGGCGCGTTTGCCTACATCCGCCATCCATTCCCGTAAAGCAGAGACGGCGATCTCGCGCCCGATAATGATTAATACCACGATGGCGAAAAACCGATCGTCAAACATATACGCCAAACGGTTGTCGGAAACCAACAAGATAAGCGCCGCCGCCACCATGAGTTTATCGGCAACCGGGTCTAAGAAGGCGCCAAAGGCTGAAGATTGATTTAGCTTACGGGCTAAATAGCCATCCAGCCAATCGGTTAACGCCGCCAACAGAAAAACACCGGTGGTCAGCAGGTGCGACCAGGCATAGGGTGCATAATACGCCACGACAAAGATAGGAATTAAAACAATCCGCAGCAGGGTTAAAAGATTGGGTGTATTCAGTAACAATGTTAATTTTCCCTTTCATGAAAGGCATCGTAGATGCGTTGTGCCAGCGTTGGACTGATTCCCGGTATGCGCGCCAAATCGTCCACCCCGGCGCGCGCAACGAATTGCAGGCCTCCCAGATTTTTTAACAAAGCCTGGCGGCGCTTGTGGCCGATACCTGGAATCTGCTCCAGCGAAGAAGTCAGCCGCGCCTTACCCCGGCGTTGGCGATGACCGGTAATCGCAAACCGATGCGCTTCATCCCGTATTTGCTGGATAAGATGTAATGCAGGCGAATCCGGCGGCAGTATAACCGGGCTTGCGGAAGTGGACAAGAATAACTGCTCGTGACCGGGTTTGCGTTCGCGCCCTTTCGCGATAGCAATTAATTTTATCCCGTCGATCTGCAGCTCTTGCATAACCGCCTCGGCGCTCGTCAGTTGCCCGCGACCGCCATCGATAAATAATAGATCGGGCCACTTGCCCTCCCCCTCCTTGACGCGTTTATAACGCCGCGTTAACGCCTGATAGAGCGCGGCATAATCGTCGCCGGCTTGAATGCCTTCGATATTAAAACGCCGGTAATCACTTTTAACCGCGCCGTTGCCATCGAATACGACGCAGGCGGCCACCGTCGCCTCGCCTTGAGTATGACTGATATCAAAACATTCGATGCGTTCCGGAAATGCCTCAAGCGCCAAGGCTTCCTGCAGATTTTCAAAGCGTTGCCGCAAGTTGGTTTGGCCTGCTAAGAAACGGCGCAGCGCATCACGCGCGTTGATTTCCGCCATCTTAATCCAATGTTTAGGCGCGTTTCGGCTGGGGGTGGAAATTGAGATCTTTTTTCCGGTCTGCTGTGACAACACTTCCTGTAATGGAGTTTTATCGGTGATGCCGCAATTGATATAAATGGCCGGCGGAGTCGGCTTGCCGATATAAAATTGTGGAAGAAATGCCGATAAAATTTCTCTCGGTTCCGTCTCGGTCATGATCTTAGGGAAAAAAGTTTTACTGCCGAGGGTACGTCCACCGCGAATATAGGTGACTTCAATACAAGCGGCGGCGCCTTCGCACACCACCGCCAACACATCGGCATCCCCGCCTTCGCCACTGATATATTGCTTTTCCTGTATTTTTCGTAAGGTGGTGATGCGGTCGCGCGCAACACCGGCATTTTCATAATCTTTGCGCGCCGCCGCCTGCTCCATTTGTTGGACTAGCTCCTCGATGATAGTCTGATTATAGCCCTCCAGAAACATGGCTGCGTGACGCATATCTTCTTGGTAGGTTTTTGCGTCGATCAAGCCTACGCAAGGCGCGGAACAACGTTTGATCTGGTATTGCAAACACGGCCGCGAGCGGTTGCGATAAAAACTATCTTCACATTGGCGGATAGGAAATACCTTTTGCAATAAACCCAGGCTTTCGCGCACCGCACCGGCGCTGGGAAAAGGCCCGAAATAGCGGCCTTTTTCGCGTTTGGCGCCGCGATGGAAGCTGATGCGCGGAAATTCCCCTTCGGAAAGAAAAATGTAAGGGTAGCTTTTATCGTCGCGCAGCAGAATGTTATAGCGCGGACGCAGCGACTTGATCAGATTATTCTCAAGCAGCAGCGCCTCATTTTCAGTATGCGTGACCGTCACCTGAATATCGGCAACCGCCTGCATCATCACATGGGTACGAACTGTTAAACCATTTTTACGGAAATAGCTGGTGAGGCGCTTACGCAAGTCACGCGCTTTGCCGACATATAATACCTGCCCTTCCGGGCCCAGCATGCGATAAACCCCAGGTGCGTCGGGAAGATTTTTCAGTAAAGATTTCGCGTCGAGAGGCATCAGGTATGAGAGGATTGCTCGCTTAATAGCTCGCCGGCCTTGATAAAAATTTCCTCGAACATGGCCGTTGTCAACCGTTTGGTCTGAGTGTTATAGCGGCTGCAGTGATAGGAATCCAATAAATATGAACCATTGGGTAAGACATAATGCGCGCAATGGGCAAAGGCATAATCACTCCGCTTTAGTTTCAGCGCATAGAGCACGGCCTTATGCGCAATATGCCCCAGCGCGATGATTACGCTTGAGGCCGTTAATGCCCCAAGCTCGCTACGCAAATAGCGATTGCAGTTGGTTATTTCTTTGCTAGTCGGTTTATTCTCCGGCGGCAAACATTTGACCGCATTCGTGATGCGGCAGTTCTTGAGGATCAAACGATCTTTTGCCGATAACGACTGCGGCCGGTCGGCAAAGCCGAATTTATGCAAAGTTTGGTAGAGCAGGATACCGGCATAATCGCCGGTAAAAGGACGCCCGCTTGCGTTGGCGCCGTGCTTGCCCGGCGCCAACCCGACGATTAACAAGCGAGCGCGAGGGTCGCCGAATGGCGGCACCGGCCGCGCATAATAGTGCGGGTAACATTCGCGCACATGGCTTAAGTGGCTGGCTAAGCGCGGGCAATCGACGCAGCCGCTATCGAACTCAGGCATAAATAGGATATAGAAATGGATTTAAATATATTAAATAAGCCACTCATTTTAATACTAAAAATGTATTAATGTGTAAGCGTTAATAAAGCTGGCACGGCGGTTCGAGATGATGCTACTGCGCTATCGCACTAGTGTTCGATAGGCCACCATTCGCTTGGCCGGGGCACGCTTTAATCTATTTACTTTGCGCTATCTTGAGAAAACGGTCGCTCAGCTGTGGTTGGAGGGCATATTTATCCATGCTTTCCGGCATAATTTTTTCAAGCGTTTCCAAACGCTCGTCCGGTGACGGATGGGTCTTGAACATCAGCGCCAGATTAGAGTCTTGCGGGCTCATCGCTTGCAGGGTTTGCAGCACCGTCGCCAATCCATAAGAGTCGTAGCCGGCACGCGCGGCGATCACCACACCCATTCTGTCGGCTTCAAATTCATCGTCTTTGTCCAGTCCACGCGCGTATATTTCGGTACCAAAGCTGACCGCTTTGTTCAGCACTTCCGTATTGCCGCGGCCTTTCAATCCCTCATTCACGAGCTCGCCGGCCAATCCGGTCCAGGCATTTTTCTGAATCGCCGCAAGGTGATGCTTTTTCAACACATGGGAAATTTCGTGCGCAAGCACGCCGGCCAGCTCTGCCTCGCTCTTCATGTGCTGCAATAAGCCTTTGGTAATAAAAATGTAGCCGCCGGGTGCGGCGAAGGCATTGAGATTATCGCTCTCCAAAACCCCGAACTGCCAGGGTAAATCGGGCCGTTCCGTCTGTACCGCGAGCCAGCGGCCCACGGCATTGACATATTTTTGCAAATGCTCGTCGTCAACCAGCTTGGCCGCCCCTAAAAGATTGGCGGCAATGCCTTGGCCAATATTTATTTCCTGTTTTTCATCCACCTCGGTGGTGGCTCCCCGCAAATTCTTCACCGTACCGATTATTTTGTTGATATTTAAGTCAAACGCGTATACCGGCAAATTGGCCGCGGCCAATATCAACACCGCGGCTATTACAAGATGATGTTTCATTGATTTTTTCTCTCCCTGGTAAAAGTGAGTTGTCAGGCTCATTTAGCCGGTCTCGGCGCCGCCATATATTCGATGGCATGCGCATTTAATCCGCCGTTTTCAGCGAATTTTTGTGCATCTGGTTTGCCGGCTACGAATCTATGCATTTTTTCCAATTCCTGTGGCGCGGGCTTAGCGTTCTTCAGATCTTCCTCGGACAGGCCGCGCACGCCGGTGGTGACGGTGCTGCGGCTGGTGCCGGTATGCGCGACATTAAATAACGATTTCAAACCGGAATCGCCTTTCTGTTTTTCTCCGTCCGGCCCCATGCGCAGGCTTAACATTCTTATCCATCCGCTACCGCCGGCTTCACTTTTTACCTGCAGCCAACCGCCTTGACGGGCGAGGATGTCGACTTTGCTTTTTTCCGGTAATGCGGCGACGGTGGGAGCATCGATAAACGGCTCTTTCTTAAGCTCGGTGGCGCGCGCGGTATAGCCGATCTCCGCCGCCGATGCCGAGCTAAAATAAATCAGGAACAATGCTGCAACGAGATGAAATTTCATGCCGGTTTCCTTTTCGGTTCGAATAGTTCAACCGCCTGAACCCGTCCTTTCACTTTATAAGAACCGTGCGGGATAAAGTCAAATGCATCTTGACAATGCTGCACGGTTTCCCGGGACACCAGGACACGCGCAACGTTTTTAGTTAATCCTTCAATGCGGCTGGCAAGGTTAACGGTATCTCCTATGGCGGTGTAATCCAGGCGATGCTCGGATCCAATAAATCCCACGACCGCCTCCCCGCTGTGAATGCCGATGCCGATATCAAATGTTTCGCCGGCAGCGCCGACTTCTTGTTTGAATTGCGCTAAATGCTCAACCATTTGCAAGGCGGCTGTGATGGCATGTTCGGCATGGTTGTTATCTTCCTGCGGTGCGCCCCAAAACGCCATAATAGCATCGCCAATAAACTTATCTAGTGTACCCCCTTGCCGGAAGATGGCTTCTACTTGCAGGCTGAAATAGCGATTAAGTAACGCCACAATCTCTTCCGGGGGTTTGGTTTCCGATAACGTGGTGAATCCACGGATGTCGGAAAAAAGCACCGTAATTTCACAGGCTTGGCCGCTCAATGATTGTGAAGCTTTATTCTGTGTCACCAAGTTATGCACCACGCGTGGATCGAGAAAACGCGCAAACAATTGCACCGTTTGCTCGCGGCTCTTCTTTTCTTGCAGATACCCTATCAGGGCGGTGCTGAAATAAAATCCCCAGGCGAACGTGAGCGGGGCCAGTACCGGCAACAAATAGTGACGATTCAGCGCCAGATAGCTGGTAAGCAAAAGCAACAACGAGGCAAATAAGAGGGCTAATCCAACCTTAAGCGCATTAAAGTTATATTGGAAGGCGCCGAACAAGGCAAATAATAATACCAACTCCAGAGTCGACGGCAAATAGCGCGGCACGGTTTGCATGTAACCCCGGTTTTTCAGGTTATCAAGCGCGGTGGCTAAAATTTCCACTGCGGGATACAAGCTGGCCACCGGCGTGGCGCGAATGTCATGTAGGCCGCTCGCGGTCGCGCCGATGATAATGATCTTATTCTTTAATTCAGTCGGATCGCGTTGTGGTTTTCGCCGGCTAAAATCCTCGTATAAGTCGCTGTAGGAAATGTGCCGGTAGGAACCTGCCTCGCCACGCCAGCCGAGGGTAATATCGTTATCCGCCGGCACGGTATACCCGAGATCCGCCGCTACCCGCGCCGGCAGAGAAGGAATTTCCCAGCCGTATGCCGGGATGCGCAGATGGTAGCGGCGCCCTACCCCATCGCCGTCTTCATCAAAATTGATGGTGCCGGTGCGCCAATTTTCCGGCCTTAGCGCGAGCGGCGGCAAGATCGCGATCCTCGCATTCGGTTGGGCATCAATCCCGGGCTTGATGCCCAACAACGCACCGACTTGCGCCAACGGTGCGCCCTGGACATCCTGATGTGGATCCAGGCGCACCATGGGAAAATAGGCATTTTTTATCGCGCCCGCCGCCTGATTGAATAGTTTATCGCTATCGGGCCGATAGCTATCGGGCTCGCTGAACAGGATATCAAATACGATGGCCTTGGGCTGCTGCCGCGCTAGTCCTTCGATTAACTCAGCGTGCACCGCGCGCGGCCACGGCCAACTTCCGGCGATATCTTGCATTTTGGCCAGGCTCGCCTCGTCAATGTCGACGATCACGATATCTTGGTCTGGGGCAAGGCTGCGCGCTTGTATCTGGACAAGAAGATCGGAAAACCGGTTTTCTAGATAAACAAAAAGATGCAACCCGTTGAATTCCGCCAATATAAGCAATACAAAAACTGCGCCGGTCAGACGTAGCGGGTTGAAGAAGAAACGCATGGAATACGATCCTTCCTCCTCTGAAGGAGCGACAAATTATTTTACTATGTTATTACCGTAAAAGATTTCAACAATTTCATGCTGCAGGCGCTGGGTCACCATTTTCTTTTCCTGGAGGTCCAGGTCATTCTCGTTTGATCCGAATAAGTAATTGTTGAGATTGAAATCTTTCAACATCATTTTAGTATGAAAAATATTTTCCTGATAAACATTCACATCGATCGCCTGATAGCGATGCAGCGTCGATTTATCGACGAAATTCTGAATAGAGTTGATCTTATGGTCAATATAATGTTTCGTGCCTTTCACATCGCGGGTAAACCCGCGCACCCGGTAATCGATGGTCACGATATCCGAATCGAAGCTATAGATCAGGTAATTTAACGCCCGTAAAGGTGAAATTTTGCCGCAGGTGGAGACGTCGATATCGGCACGGAACGTACTGATGCCGTTATCCGGATGGCTTTCCGGATAGGTGTGCACGGTCATATGGCTCTTATCGAGATGAGCCACGACCGCCCGCGATGGGACCGGGCCGGGCGCTTCGGGATTGAGTGGTTCTTCTTGTATCGGCGCCTCGGAGATCAGCATGGTTACGCTGGCGCCTTCCGGATCATAGTCCTGGCAGGCGATGTTTAAAACATTGGCGCCGATGATACTGGTAACTTCCGTTAGGATGGCGGTCAAGCGCTCGGCATTGTAGGCCTCATCGATATAGCTGATGTATTCCTTCTGCGCCTTATCGCTTTTTGCATAACAAATATCGTAAATATTAAAACTCAATGTCTTGGTAAGATTATTGAAGCTTTCCAGCTTTAGCTTTTTAAACGGCTGTAACAACGATTTTTTCCCCCTTTGTTAATAGTAGAAATAGCATAGTTCATAATCTTTGACTATGCGACATTTGTCACCATACTGACAGCCTGACGATAGCCGGCATCGGCAAGCAGCGCCTCGCGATTAACCACCCCGCGCCCATGCATGCGCACTAAGCGCAGGTGCGAGACCGGATTATCATAGGGACCCAATTCTTGCAGTATGCGCTCCGTCCCGGCCGGGTCGTTACATACTAGAATCATATCGCAACCGGCTTTAAGGGCAAGCTGCGCACGCGCAACGATATCGCCCGCGCCTTTTGCCGCTTCCATCGAAAGGTCGTCGCTGAAGATCGCGCCCTGGAAACGCAGGCGCTTGCGCAGCACTTCCTGCAGCCATAGGGGCGAGAATCCCGCCGGTTTTGGGTCCACGCGCGGATAAATGACATGCGCCGGCATAATCGCCGCCAGGCCAAAGCGAATCATGCGCGCAAACGGCAGGATATCTTCCCGGTAAATATCGGCATATTCGCGTTCATCCACCGGGATAGCCGTGTGGGAATCGGCCTCGACGCCGCCGTGGCCGGGAAAATGCTTGCCGGTGGCGGCCATGCCGGCGCGCGACATGCCGGTCATAGAGGCATGCGCAAGGTCGGCAACCGCTTCCGGGTCGGCGTGGAACGCGCGATCGCCGATGACTGAACTGATGCCGCGGCCGAGATCGAGCACCGGCGCGAAGCTGAAATCAATGCCGACGGCGCGTAATTCCATCGCCATCAGCCAACCACTCGCCTCAGCCAGGCGTTTGGCGCGCTTGCGTTCCTGGTCGTACAACTCGCCGAGACGGGCGACCGCGGGCAACGGCGTAAAGCCTGGGCGGAACCGCTGCACGCGCCCACCCTCATGATCCACCGCCACCAGTAATTGCGGCGTGCGCAGGCCATGGATCTCCCGCATCAGGCCCTCTAATTGCTGCGGATTTTGGTAATTGCGGGTAAATAAAATAACGCCGCCGATCAGCGGATGCTGCAAGCGTTCGCGTTCCGCCGAGGTCAGCGCCTCGCCTGCTAAGTCAACCATCAGCGGTCCCAGCGACATTAATCGGCGCCAATGTATACCGGCGTGCCCACTTGGACGTAGTCAAATAAGACGATAACGTCGCGGTTGCGCATTTTTATGCAGCCGTGTGAACTCGGTACGCCCATGGGATCTTCATCCGGAGCGCCGTGGATATAAATATAACGCCGCATGCTGTCGACGTTGCCCAAGCGATTTTTGCCGACCTCCAATCCGCTTAACCAGAGGATGCGCGTCAATATCCAGTCGCGCTCGGGAAAAAGCGCGCGCAACTGGGGTGAATAAAATTCGCCCGTGGGGCGCCGGCCGACGAAGACGGTATTAGCCGGCATACCGGCGCCGATCTTGGCGCGGATTTTATGCGTTCCGCGCGGTGTGCGTTCGCTATGCATGACCTCCCCTACGCCGTTTTTGGCGGTGGCGATCGGCGTTGCAAGCACGGTTTTATCGTTCATGTCCCGCAGTATTAAAGTTTGACGCGGGACATCCACCTCAATCCGGTAAGTAGGGCGCGCCATCACTGTTTTACAAACAGCGCGATCGACTCAACATGATTGGTGTGGGGGAACATATCCATCACCCCGGCACTGTGCAGCTGGTAACCGTGCAGATGAACTAAAACTTCGCTGTCGCGCGCGAGGGTCGCGGGATAACAGGAGATATAAACGATGCGTGCAGGCGCCCGCGTTTGCGGCAATGATTTGATCACTTCCAGCGCGCCGGTGCGCGGGGGGTCCAGCAGCCATTTATCGAATTTTTCCCGTTGCCAAGGCAACGCCTCTGCTTCTTGTATGGCATATAAATCTGTTAATTGGAATTCAGCATTGGTAATTGCGTTCTGTTGCGCATTATAACGCGCTTTTTCCACCAGCAGCGCATTGCCTTCCACCCCTAAGACGCTGCCCGCGCGGCGCGCCAACGGCAAACTAAAGTTTCCCAGGCCGCAAAATAAATCGAGCGCCCGTTCATGCGGTTGCGGATCCAATAATTCCAAGGCCTGCGCAATCATGCGTTGGTTCACAGGGTCATTGATCTGGATAAAATCAGTCGGCGCAAACACGAGCTCAAGATTGTAGTCCGGCAACGCGTAGCTAAGCGGCGCCGGCGTTGGTGGCCATAGCGGCTGCACCGAGTCCGGTCCGGCCGGCTGCAAATAAATCTGTAGTGCATGTTCCTCGCCGAAGGCGGTTAATAAATTTAAATCTTCGCGAGTAAGCACCTGCAAATGACGGAATACCAGTGCCGCCTCGCGTCCGCCGGCGGCGACTTCGATCTGCGGAATGCGTTCCGGGCAGGAAAGTTTGGAAATCAACCGACGCAGTTGCGGCAACAATAGTGCAATTCTTCTATCCAGGGTTTCGCAAATGTCCAAATTTGTGATGTACGAGCTTCGGCTCTCACGAAATCCGACTAATACGCCGCCCTTTTTCGGCACGACGCGCACGCCCAGGCGTGCCTTGCGGCGATAATTCCAGGCCGGGCCGGTGATCGGCGGCAATAGGTTCGCCGGCGTAACCTTGCCGATGCGCGCCAGATTATCCAGGAGAGTTTGTTGTTTCGCCCGGATTTGTGCTTCGACCTTGAGATGCTGCAGGCTGCAGCCGCCGCAAGTGCCGAAATAGCGGCACTTAGGATAGTCAATGCGATCCGGCGAAGGCTGTAAAATTTCCACTACCCCGCCGGTATCGTAATTTTTGCGCTTATTGAAATAACGAAATTGGACCTCTTCACCCGGCAAAGCGCCACGAATAAATACGGCTTTGCCATGCACGCGCGCCACCCCCTGGCCTTCATGATTCAGCGACTCCACCTGCGCGACCGCGGTGTCGTTAAATTTAAACTCCGGTGTTTGCGTGAAGATTTTATTCATGCCAGGCGGCGAGGAAATCACGAAAATGCGCTTTATTTTCCGTTTTTAGGGTTTCACGCACGCGCTGCACCTCTTGCTTCCAGGTATTCTTATCCAGATTGCCGCGGAATAATTCCCAACGTAGATAAATTAAATAAGTATTAAGCACATCCGTCTCACAGTAATCGCGGATCGCTGCGATCTTGCCTTGTTGGTACTGGTTCCAGACATCGGAGCCATCCATGCCAAACTTGCCCGGCAAGCCCAGCATGACCGCAATTTCATCGAGCGGCGCACTGGCGCGTCCTTGGTAGCTGGACAACACGTCCATCAGGTCGGTGTGGCGTGCATGATAACGGCTCAAGTAATTGTTCCACTTAAAGTCCCGGTCGTCGTCGCCGGTTTCCCAATAACGCGGCGCGGAAATCCCGTGCAGCAAAGCACGGTAGTGCAACACCGGCAGGTCGAAGGTGGAACCGTTCCAAGAAACCAACGTCGGCGTAAATTTTTCAATACCGTCAAAGAACCGTTGAATCAATTCCGCCTCACCGGCATCCGATTCACCCAGGGACCAGACGCGCAAGGTATCGGTATGGCGCAAAACGGTAGAGATAGCCACTATTCGATGCAGATGGTGGCGCAGAAATTCGGAATCACCGGTCTGTTCCCGGCGCTTATGAAACATAAGCTTGGCGACGTCGTCGTCATTCAGGTCCTTCAAGTTGTAGAGTTTACGGCCGGTCGTGACATCCGGGACGGTTTCGATATCGAACACCAATACGTTCATATAGGCTTTTATTCCGGAAATACGCCGGTAGAAAGATAGCGGTCGCCACGGTCGCAGATGATAACGACGATGACGGCATGTTGAATTTCGGCGGAAAGCCGCAGCGCCGCCGCGGTTGCGCCGCCGGAAGAAATGCCGCAAAAAATGCCTTCCTGGGCTGCCAGGCGGCGCGTGGTTTCTTCCGCTTCCGGTTGCGAGACATCGATAATACGATCGACCCGCGCAGGCTCATAAATCTTGGGCAGATATTCTTCCGGCCAGCGGCGAATGCCGGGAATCGAAGCCCCTTCTGTCGGCTGCACGCCGATAATTTGTATCGCCCGGCTTTTCTCTTTTAGAAAACGGGAAACGCCCATAATCGTGCCGGTGGTGCCCATCGAGCTTACAAAGTGGGTAATTTTGCCTTGGGTATCGCGCCAGATCTCCGCGCCGGTGCCGGTATAATGCGACAGCGGATTATCGGGATTGGCGAATTGATCCAGCACCTTGCCGGCACCTTCGGCCGCCATATGCGTGGCCAGGTCGCGCGCCTGTTCCATGCCACCCTTTTTTGACACCAAAATAATCTCCGCGCCAAAGCTTTTCATAATCGCGCCGCGCTCGGCGCTCATGTGCTCCGGCATGATCAGGCGCATTTTATATCCCTTGATCGCCGCCACCATCGCAAGCGCGATGCCGGTATTGCCGCTGGTGGCTTCGATTAAGGTATCACCCGGCCTAATTTCGCCCCGCTCTTCCGCGCGCCGGATCATGTTTAATGCCGGCCGGTCTTTGACCGAACCGGCGGGATTGTTACCCTCGAGCTTAGCCAATAACGTATTGGAAGTCTTACCCGGCACGCGCTGTAACCGTACTAACGGAGTATTTCCAACAAAATCTTCCAGAGTTTTCATAAAGTTATAGAGCTTTTATAAAGCGTAATACTAACTCTTTAAACGACCGGTTGCATATGTTCGACCATCAACTGCAAAGCGCGGTAGCCGCCGTACTCGTTGATACCTAGTTTATAAGCGGCATGAATGCGGGTTGATGCCCATTGCCCAAGAGCCGCCGCCTGATTGAACGCGATGGCCTCCAGGTTTTTCCCACCTTCGGTCTGCCTTAGTACCATTTTTACATGTTTCTCGCCGATAACATGCCGCTCGATAATTTCGAACTCGCCGTCAAACAAAGGTTCGGGGAATCCCTGCCCCCAAGGTCCACCCTGGCGCACCGCCTCGGCGAGCACGATATCCAGCTCCAGCGGGCTTAAGGGCCCATCGCTGAGAATATGGCCTTGTAGATCGGCCTCATCCAGATGGCAGCTTACCTCGGCGTCAAACGCCGCGCTGAAATGGCGGATGTCGGCGCGCCGCAAGCTTAAGCCGGCAGCCATCGCATGGCCGCCGAACTTTTGCAACAAATGCGGATGCCGCGCAGCGATGGTAGCGAGGACGTCACGGATATGTAATCCCGGTATGGAGCGAGCCGAACCCTTAACTTCAACCGGATTGGCCGGTGCAAAAGCGATAACCGGCCGGTGCAGGCGGTCCTTAAGGCGCCCCGCGACAATGCCGATAACCCCTTGGTGCCAGTCTTCATTAAACAAGCATAACCCTTTAGGCAGAGAATCGGTGTCTAATTTCAGCGTTTGTAACGCGGCTAATGCCTGTTGCTGCATTTCCTGTTCGATGACACGGCGTGCGCGGTTTAATTCATCCAGTTGCTGCGCCATGAGCTGCGCGGCTGCGCTATCATCGCTTAATAAACACGCAATGCCGAGCGCCATGTCTTGCAGGCGCCCGGCGGCATTTAAGCGCGGGGCGGCATAAAATCCCAGATCGCTTGCGGTCAAACGATAAGAACCGCCCAAGCGCGACAAGCCGGCAACGCCGAGCAAGGCGGTCATTCCCGGGCAGGCCAGGCCTTGATTGATGCGCATTAAACCCTGGGCGACCAGAATACGGTTGTTATAATCCAACGGCACGACATCGGCGACGGTGCCAAGCGCAACCAGATCCAGCAGTTTGGCTAAATTCGGTTCCTCCATGCCCTGCCGCGTAAACCAACCGGTTTGACGTAAATGCGCCCGTAACGCCAGCATCACGTAAAAAATCACCCCGACCCCGGCCAGGTTTTTACTCGGAAAATTATCGCCCGGTTGATTGGGATTAACCATCGCATCGGCTTCAGGCAGGACACTGCCCGGCAAATGATGATCGGTAATCAAAACCGCGATGCCGCGCGCATGAGCCGCGGCAACGCCTTCTATGCTCGAAATGCCGTTATCGACGGTAATGATCAAGTCCGGCTGCTGTTGCGCCGCCACCGCGACGATTTCCGGCGTCAATCCGTAACCATATTCAAACCGATTCGGCACGACATAACGTACATCGGTGGCGCCGAATGCACGCAAGGCGCGCACCGCGACGGCGCAACCGGTGGCGCCGTCAGCATCAAAATCAGCGACGATTAAGATGCGTTTATTATTTTGCAGGGCTTGAGACAGCAGTGTAACCGCGGTATCCATGCCTTTTAATTGTGCTGGGGGCAGCAGGTGCTCGAGCGCGCAGTTTAATTCCAGCGGCGAGGTGAGCTTGCGTGCCGCATACGCACGCGCCAGCGCCGGTAAAACACCGGGGAGCAATAGGGTTGCTAATGTCGTTCGCCGGATAATTGATAACGGTTTATTAATTGTTTTTTATCTCTAAAAATAATTTTGCAACGGGCGGCGACGGCGCCACCAGCGGCCTAAGTGTTTCGCGGTTAAATAAAATCCCGCGCCATTTTCGCTAAAAACGGTCACGCTTTGCACTTGTTTTTGCCGAAGCCCCATCAGTAATGGTTCTATCCATTGCGTGTCCAATCGCTGCAAGAATTCGTGCCAACCTTGCACATCCCCGTATTGTATCGCGCCTCGGCCCTGATCCAAGACTGCCAGATGTTTGCCGGGCGCGGTTGCCTGCTGTAACCAGGTATTGCCATGGGCCGGCAACGCCGCGTAGGGTGTCGCGGACAGCCGCGCCAGACCCAGGCTGATGGGCTCCACACTCCACACCTGGGTCCATCGCTTGGCCGGCGCTGCAGGCAAATCGCCGCCGCCCCAGAACCACAGGCTATTAATCGCCAATTCCCCGCGTGCCTCACGTTCGGTATTGATCGGCGCGGCGTGCAGCAGCATTTGCACTTCATTTAACACCCGATGCCAGGTTCTCGCCTGCGCGCCTATTGGTAAATACGCATGAATATCCTGTCCAACCACATCGGATAAAGAACGCGTCTGTATTTCCGGAACGTTCGCGATACTGAGATACCAGCGGTTAGGATGCGGCGCCTGCAACCGCCAGCCGTCAGCGGCAAAGACTTTCAGAATCTCACTGATTAGCGAATCGGCCTCTTGCCGAGAAATGCGCAGGGTTTCATTATCGGCCAGGATCAGGCGATCGCGATCTACCTGCAAATACACCGGGTCCGCGCGCAGCCACCAGCCTGGTTCGATGCGGCCGGTATCAAATACGCGCGTGACCGCGGCAACCGGCAGCTCTGGACCGGCTTCTATGCCAAACAAAGCAAATAATTGCCGTTCCAGTCCGGCTACCAGTCTCGCATTTAAGCGATCGCTCCGCGCCAACAGCGTCTCCAATGCCATTAGCGCCGGCCCCGGCGTTTGCAGCAGCGCTTTTTGCCGACCCGTTAAAGCCGGAATAAGAAGGGTGAGATGTTTTTTCATCCTGTGTTAACGGCCTGAATAGGTTTCCGGTATGCTAAAGAGGGAAACGTAGACGTTCCCCTGGAACATGGTTTCCACATAACACCCCGTTCTTATACAGTCAGACACCCAACATGTTATGGTCTTAGGGCACTTGCGGTATTGGGCTTAAAAAGAAGTGAAAGCGCTAGCTAATATTCTGCAGAATCACCTTGCGGATGGCAGTAAGCGATGCCTCAACCGCGAGCATCGGCTCCAGGCTCTGCTTAATCGCAACATCCGGATCTTTAAGGCCATGGCCGGTTAGCGTACAGACTACACAACTGCCGGGAGGAATTTTGCGGTTTTTAATATCCCGTAGCGCCCCGGCGATGGAAATAGCCGAAGCCGGTTCGCAGAAAATACCTTCTTTTTGTGCCAGCAGTTTTTGCGCGGCTAGAATTTCGGCATCGCTGAATTCGTCGAACCATCCTTGTGATTCCTTTTGCGCCTTCCAGGCGCCGTCCCAGGATTGGGGATGACCGATGCGAATAGCGGTCGCAACGGTTTCGGGATTTTCCATCATCTTGCCCCGTAGAAAAGGCGCAGCGCCGCTCGCCTGATAGCCAAGCATACGCGGGCGACCATGCGCCAGGCCATGCTCGGCGTATTCGCTGTAGCCCATCCAATAAGCGGTGATATTGCCGGCATTGCCGACGGGTAAACAGTGATAGTCCGGGGCCCTGCCTAAGGATTCAACAATTTCGAACGCGGCGGTCTTTTGGCCTTGCAGGCGGTAAGGATTAGTTGAGTTAACGATGGTAACCGGAGTCTCCGCCGCGACTTCCTTTACCAGGCGTAAGCCGTCATCAAAATTGCCTTGGATCTGGATTACAATCGCGCCATGGATCATCGCCTGGGCGAGTTTACCCAGTGCAATTTTGCCTTCGGGGATCACTACAAACGCGGTAATGCCGGCACGCGCCGCATAAGCCGCCGCCGAGGCGGAAGTATTGCCGGTAGAGGCGCAAATAATAGCGCGGCTGCCCGCTTCCACCGCTTTGGTCACCGCCATGCACATGCCGCGGTCTTTAAACGAACCGGTTGGATTCAGGCCTTCATATTTGACATGAATTTCCACTTTATCGCCGGCTTCGCGTGAAATATTGTGCAGCCGGATCAGGGGAGTGTTGCCTTCGCCCAGACTGATGATGCGCGTGTCTTTGCTAACCGGCAAACGCGCGCGATATTTCTCGATCACCCCGGTGTAACGGGTCTGTGGTTGCATCATTAAACCTTAATCTTTATCCAAATGTTCCAGGCGAATACGAATGACGTTGCCATTAATGGAATGCAGCGTCTCGATACGCGCAATGGCGGTATTCATATACTTTTCCACGACCCGGTGAGTCAGCATGATGATGGATACCTCGCTTTCTCCGTTAATAGGCTCCTTTTGCAGAATCGCTTCAATGCTGATGTTGAGATCGCCGAGTATGCGTGTCACTTCCGCCAATACCCCGGGCCGATCCAATGCCTGCATGCGCAAATAATAGGCGGTTTCGACTTCCTCCATCGGCAAAATCGGCAGATCGGATAACGCGTCCGGCTGGAACGCGAGGTGCGGCACCCGGTTGTTGGGGTCCACGGTCAAAGTACGCACCACATCGATGATGTCGGCGACCACTGCCGAGGCGGTGGCTTCCGCGCCCGCGCCGGTGCCATAATAAAGCGTCTGGCCAACAGCGTCGCCTTTAACCAACACCGCATTCATGACGCCGTGGACGTTGGCAATCAAGCGGCGTTCGGGAATAAGCGTTGGATGCACGCGCAACTCCACGCCACGCTCGCTGCAGCGGGAAATGCCAAGCTGCTTGATGCGATAACCAAATTCGCCGGCATACACCACGTCGGTGCGCTCGATGCGGCTGATTCCTTCGATATAAACTTTATCGAATTGCAACGGGATACCAAAGGCGATGGCCGCCAAAATAGTCAGCTTATGCGCCGCGTCGATCCCTGCGACATCGAACGTAGGATCGGCCTCGGCATAGCCCAGGCGCTGGGCCTCGGCCAGCACCTCGGCGAAATCGCGCCCCTTCTCGCGCATTTCGCTCAAAATAAAATTGCTGGTGCCGTTGATAATACCGGCGAGCCATTGAATGCGGTTGCCGGCAAGCCCCTCGCGAATGGCTTTAATGATGGGGATACCGCCCGCGACCGCGGCTTCGAACGCGACCATCACGCCCCGCTTCTGTGCGGCAGCGAAAATTTCATTGCCATGCACCGCGATCAACGCCTTATTGGCGGTCACGACGTGCTTGCCTTGGCCGATCGCTTGTAAAACCAATTCGCGCGCTAACTCATAGCCGCCAATAAGTTCGACCACCACATCAATCGCGGGGTTATTGACAATCGCATAGGGGTCTTGCGTGAGCTGAATGCCTTCGGTGTTGCAGCCGCGCGGTTTTTTTAGATCGCGCGCCAGCGCTTGCGTGACTTGAATGGCGCGTCCCGCGCGGCGTGTGATTTCTTGCGCATTGCGCGCCAATACATTAACCGTGCCGCTGCCGACCGTGCCCAGGCCCAGCAGGCCGATTTTAACCGGTTTCAATACACTCACCCTGCTTTCGCCTGCACCTTGTCCCGCCTGAACATATCGCGGATGGAACGCACCGCCTGGCGCGTGCGATGTTCATTTTCAATCAGGCTGAAGCGTACATAGTCGTTGCCATATTCACCAAAACCGATACCGGGCGAGGCCGCTACCTTGGCCTCCAGCAACAGCTTTTTTGAGAACTCCAGGGAACCCATCGCGCGATAATGTTCCGGAATGTGCGCCCACACGAACATCGTGCCTTTCGGCTTGGTTACAGGCCAGCCCGCCGCCTGTAATCCATCGCATAACACATCGCGCCGGTGTTGATAGCGCTCACGAATTTCCTGCACACAGTCCTGGGGGCCCTCCAGCGCTAGAATCGCGGCTACCTGAATGGGAGTAAACATGCCGTAGTCGAGGTAGGATTTCAAACGCGCCAGCGCCGATACCAATTGTTCATTGCCGCACATAAACCCCACGCGCCAGCCGGGCATGTTATAACTTTTTGACAGGCTGAAAAATTCCACCGCGACATTCTTTGCGTCTTTCACCTGTAGAATCGACGGGGCAACATAACCATCAAATACAATATCGGCGTAGGCGATGTCATGGATAACCCAGATGTCATGTTCTCTGGCGATGGCGATCACTTTCTCGAAGAAATCCAGTTCCACGCATTGGGTAGTCGGATTGCTGGGAAAACTTAGCACCAGCATTTTTGGCTTGGGCCAGGAATTCTTAATGGCATTTTCCAACTCGGCAAAGAAATCGATGCCGGGAGCGAGCGGAACATGGCGGATATCGGCGCCGGCAATAACAAAACCATAGGGATGGATCGGATAAGTCGGGTTCGGCACTAATATCGCGTCACCCGCTTCGACCGTGGCCAGCGCCAGATGCGCCAGGCCTTCTTTCGAACCGATGGTGATAATGGCCTCTTTGTCCATATCGAGGTCGACATCGAAACGGCGCTTATACCAAGCGCAAATCGCCCGGCGCAAACGCGGGATGCCGCGCGACACGGAATAGCGATGGGTATCGCTGCGTTTAGCCACTTCGCATAGTTTGTCGACGATATGCGGTGGCGTCGGCTGATCGGGATTGCCCATGCCGAAATCGATGATATCGTCGCCGCGCTTGCGCGCCTGCGCCTTCAATTCATTGACGATATTGAATACGTAAGGGGGCAGTCTTTTTATGCGGGGAAATTGTTCCATAATATGAATATGCATACAGCGAATATAAATAAGCGCCCCCGGCTAAAGGTGTTGCTCGCGGGGCGCAAATTTTCGTATAGTAAATAAAAATCGACCACAGGTAAACGAAACATACTGGCGGAATAAATGTCTGTCAATCATATTTCGGCAATTTCACGCTCTTTTGGCAGTCAGCCAGGACCTTAGCCATGAAAATACACCTGCAGAACAGCGAGGGCGCCAACATTATCCGGGGCTATTCCCCGGACCGAGTCATTATCAATCAAGAAACCTACACGCGTAGCCTGATTGTGTTGCCGCAGCGGATTATCCGCGATTGGCCCCCGCGTCTTTTTACCGAGCTTGCCCCCGAGCACTTCGCCCTTATTATGGAACTGGAACCGGAAGTGGTATTGCTCGGCACCGGACGCAGGTTGCAGTTCCCAAAGCCAAGCCTGACATCGGTTCTAGTCGAGGCTCAAATCGGCATAGAGGTTATGGACACAGCGGCGGCGTGCCGAACCTATAATATTTTGATGGGGGAAGGCCGTAACGTCGCCGCGGCGCTCTTGATCGAGAACTAATTAAGATACCGCTAAAACAGAGAATCAATGGAATAACCTTTTTTCTCCAATAGCGTGCGCAGACGGCGCAAGGCTTCGACTTGGATTTGGCGCACGCGCTCGCGCGTCACACCGATATCCGCGCCCACTTGTTCGAGCGTGGAAATCTCGCGCCCGTTCAAGCCGAAACGGCGCTCCACCACTTCGCGTTGCTTGTCATTAAGCTCACGTAGCCAGGCCTCGATCTGTGCATGCAGATCCTCGTCTTGCAGAATCTTTTCCGGATCGGGCGTGCGTTCATCGGCAATCGCATCCAACAAAGAACGGTCGGGATCCGACTCTAACGGCGCATCCACCGACGTCACACGTTCGTTTAGACCAAGCATCGCTTTCACATCTTCAATCGGCTTGTCCAGCAGACTGGCAACTTCTTCCGGCGTGGGCTCATGATCTAATTTCTGCGCGAGATATCTGGCGGCGCGCAAATAAATGTTTATTTCTTTTAGAATATGCACCGGCAAACGAATGGTGCGGGTTTGATTCATGATGCCGCGCTCGATGGTTTGACGGATCCACCAGGTGGCATAAGTGGAAAAGCGGAAGCCGCGCTCGGGATCGAACTTCTCCACCGCCCGGATCAATCCCAAATTGCCCTCTTCGATCAAATCGAGCAACGCCAACCCGCGGTTCATATAGCGCCGGGCGATTTTAACGACCAGGCGCAAATTACTTTCGATCATGTGTTTGCGCGCTTGCTCATCGCCTTTTAGCGCTAAACGTGAATAGTGAACCTCTTCTTGCGCGGTCAAAAGCGAGGAAAACCCGATCTCTTTCAGATAAATGCGGGTGGCATCCGCTTGTGGCGTGGAGATTACTTCTGCCTCATAAACCTTAACGGCTTCACCTTCGATAACAGGCTCGGATGGAACCGGTTCCGGGGTCTCCTCTACCGCATTTTCCTCGGGTTCTTCGACCTCTAATGGTTTATTTTCCGTATCCGGCTTACCTGCGGGTGTCTCTCCAGAACTCATGACGATAACTTATTTTTTCGGTAGATAAAGCAAAGGGTCGACAGGCGTGCCGCCCCGCCGGATTTCAAAGTGCAGCTTTACCCGGTCAGCGCCGCTGGTTCCCATTTCTGCGATTTGTTGCCCGCGTTTTACCATATCGCCCTCTTTAACGTAAACTTTGTCATTATGAGCGTAGGCGCTTAAAAAATCATCGTTGTGTTTTAAGATGATAAGCTGGCCGTATCCGCGAAGTCCACTGCCTTCATATACCACTTTACCGGCAGCCGCGGCACGCACGCTTTGACCCCTTTTGCCGCCAATATCCAGGCCCTTATTGCCGCGGTTTTGGCCGTAGTAATTTAATATTTTTCCTTCGGCAGGCCATGACCAGGGTCCAAAATCCGTTGCCGCGTGTTTTATTTTTTCAGTTTGCCCGCCATCGGACTTCTTATTTTTTTCAGCTTTAACAGATTTCTTCGCCGCCTCGTTTGTTTTTGCCTGCTTTATAGAGGCGGGATTCGTGCCAGGTGGAACCAAGCGTAACTTCTGCCCGGGCTGAATAAGGTACGGCGGCGCTATGCCATTCCAAGCCGCTAATTCCTTATAGTTTCGGCCGGCTTCCCAGGCAATGCTGTAGAGCGTGTCTCCCACTGCTACAACACGGTAGTCCGCCGCCGATTGGCGCAGTGAAGCTCCATATTCCGTGACCGGCACCGTTGACTTTTCCCCACCACAACCGGCGGCTAGCAGCAATGTCAAGCCGAACAACCGGTGGGTAATTACAGAAAGTATCGTCTCGCAGGCGTGAACTAGGACGGCAAAGCCATTTGTAAGCGGAAGGAACGAACAACAATTTGTTCTTCCGCCGATAGATAGACCCGAAGCGCAGCGGAAAAAGCCCGGGGGAGACTTTTTCAGCATGTTAAAATAGAACCTAATTTGTACGTTTGATGGGAACTCTCCAATTAACCCTGGTCCTTAATGAGAGGCACGAAATTCACCAATTCAAGCCGTTCAATCATGGTTTCACCCGCCTGGCGCTTGACTGACAATAATTCCTGCAAAGCCTGGCCCACCGGCACCACCATTTGGCCATTCCCCGCAAGCTGTTCCAGCAGGGCCTGGGGTATTTCCGCGGCGGCGGCGGTGACAATGATGCCGTCATAAGGGGCATGTTCGGCCCAGCCCCAGCTGCCGTCGGAGAGTTTTAGCTGCACGTTGGTAATTCCCAGGGTCTGTAGCCGCTTTTTAGCAAGGCGCAACAACGGTTCAATGCGTTCGATAGAATAAACCTCGGCAACTAAACCGGCTAAAACGGCGGTTTGATAGCCTGAACCGGTGCCGACTTCCAATACTTTATTCATGCTCCCACTGGAAAGCAGCGCCTCGGTCATGCGCGCAACAATATAAGGCTGGGAGATAGTTTGATTGTATCCGATGGGTAGGGCGGTATCCTCATAAGCGCGGCTAGCCAGCGCTTCATCGACAAAAATATGGCGCGGGGTGTTAAGTATGGCTTGTAATACCGGTTCATTACGGATGCCCTGTTCCTGCAGGCGCTGGATCAATCTCTCGCGCGTGCGCAAGGAGGTCATACCCACTCCTTTTAATCTTTTATCCATAATTTTCCGTTCTTGTTTAGCCAGGAGGAAACTTGATCCAACGCCGCATAACGCGTCAGATCGACCTGCAAAGGCGTAATTGAAACGAAGTTGCGCTTGATGGCGAAAAAATCGGTACCCGGCCCGGCGTCCGCTTCCGCGCCTGACGGTCCTACCCAATAAATCGGACTCCCATAAGGATCGGTATCGCGAATAGCCGGTTCAGCTTTGTGGCGATGACCTAAGCGGGTGGCCTCCAGCCCGGCAATTTCTTGCAGAGGCAGATCGGGCACATTGACGTTCAAGATGGTATCGGCGGGCAATGGATCTTGCTGTAATCGGTTAAATAGATGAATAACCACGTCCGCGGCGCTGGCATAATGCGCTCCTTTTGGTCCCACCAGCGAAACCGCGATCGCCGGCAATCCCAAAAAGCGCCCTTCCATGGCCGCCGCCACCGTCCCGGAATAAATCACATCATCGCCTAAGTTAGCGCCCCGATTGATGCCGGCGATCACCATATCCGGTTCTTCGTCCATGAGACCTGTGATAGCCAGGTGCACGCAATCGGTGGGCGTGCCGTCGACATATAAAAATCCATTCTCCCCCTGGCGCACGTGCAACGGGTTTGACAAAGTCAAGGAATTGCTCGCGCCGCTGCGATCGCGCTCCGGCGCGACCACGATCAATTCGGCAAGTGGGCGCAACGCCGCGGCCAGACAAGCCAAGCCCGGGGCCAAATAACCGTCGTCGTTACTAAGCAGGATTCTCACGGGCGCGAAGATACAAAAAAATGCGCTGAAAAGCCAAGGTTCTATACCGGAAAACCATAGAATTTTTTCGGTTTGGACATCACCGGGTTCAAGCGATGCGGCAGGCAAACGGTTCGCTTTAAACGGCGACTCTCACTATCCCAGCTTCCTTTTCTTCTTTCCACCTTCTGCGGCGCCGATCCGGGGTTCTGGTTGTGTAGCAGCCGGTACTTCTTGCTTGGAGAGGCGGCGCTGACGCCAGTCGCCGAATTTTTGTCTCCAATGCTGCGTTGCCTGCTCCAGGCTGACGTAGAATGTCGGGGTAATATAAAGCGTTAAAAATTGCGAAAAGATCAAACCGCCGACAACCGCGATGCCCAGCGGCCGGCGCGCCTCGGCGCCCGCGCCGAAACCAAGGGCGATCGGCAAGGTGGCCAGAATCGCGGCCATGGTAGTCATCATGATCGGCCGGAACCGGACCAGGCAGGCTTCGACAATCGCTTTGTGCGGAGGCAGGTTTTTTTCACGCTGCGTCTCCAAAGCGAAATCCACCATGATGATGCCGTTCTTCTTCACTAAACCGACAAGCATGATGATTCCGACAAAACTGAAAATATTGAGCTCGACGTGAAACAGAATCAGCATGAGCAACGCACCGAAGCCGGCTAACGGCAGCGCGGTGAGGATCGTGATCGGATGGCCGAAATGCTCGTAGAGGATGGCCAGGATCATATAAATAATCAATATTGTCAGTAGCAGCAAGCGAGGCAGGTCCTTCATCGATCGCTGAAAACTTAAAGCGCTACCGGTAAAGCTGCCGGTCACCCCTACCGGCAAAATCTCCTGCGCGGCCCGCTCTACCTGTCCGGTGGCATCACCGATGGATACACCGGGCAGCAAGCTAAAGGATAACGTAGCGGAAGGAAGTTGCCCGTGATGAGAAACTTGCAGCGGGCCGACGCCATTGCGGATTTCTGTAACACTGTTCAAAGCAACCAGATTTCCGCCGGCGCCGCGAAGATAAAGCGCATTCAGGGCGTTGATATTCTTTTGAAAGTCCACATTCCAGGCCAACAGCACGAGGTACTGATCGGTGGAACCGTAAATTGTGCTTATCTGGCGTTCGCCGAAGGCATTATACAACGCCGATTCTATCTGTTGCGGCGTCACCCCTAACGAAGCCGCGCGATCGCGCAGGATATGCACATCAATTTGTGGATTTTTTAGCTGAAGGTCGCTGTTGACGTCCTGAATGATTTTAATTTTTTGCAGCCTTGCTTCCAATTGCGCGGCGGTTTGCTGTAAAACGCTTAAATCCGTGCCTTGGAGCACATATTGGTACTCGCTGTTCGCCAGCGTGCCGCCAATGTTGATTGCGGGTGGGTTCTGCAAGAACAATTGCATGCCCTCGACCGTGCGCGTATCTCGGCGTAATTCTTGGATAATTTCATCCGCGTTCTTGCCGCGTTCGGCGCGTGGTTTCAGGCGGATAAAGAGACGCCCGATATTGCCGCCAGCGACGCCGCCGCCGCCTTGCCCGGCGCTCGACATCACCGCTTCCACACTTGGATTCTGTTGCACGATACTCGCCATCGCCTGTTGTTTCTTAATTAAATCGGGAAAACTGATGCCTTCCACGGCGCGGGTATTGCCGGTAATGACGCCGGTGTCTTGGCGCGGGATAAAACCTTTTTGCACGACTGCGAATAGCCACACCGTGATCACTAGAATAGCGGCCGCACCGGATAACATTAATCTACGGTGATCCATCGCCCAGGTGAGACTACGTCCATAGGCATCGCGGCTGCGCCCAAAAATGCGTTCTATTTGATCATAAACCCGCCCTTGCGCATGCGTTGGATTTAAGTAACGGCTGCACAACATGGGGGTCAGGGTCAGCGCGGTAAACCCTGACATCAATACGGCGACGCCGACGGTAACGGCGAATTCGTGGAACAATCGTCCCAAAATACCACCCATGAAGAGAATCGGGATAAAGACGGCGGCGAGTGAAAGGGTCATCGAAATCACGGTAAAGCCGATTTCCTGGCTGCCGATAAAAACGGCTTTGATCCGATCCATGCCTTTCTCCATGTGCCGTACGATATTTTCCAACACGACAATGGCGTCATCGACGACAAAACCGACGGAGAGCGTCAACGCCATCAGCGAGATGTTGTCCACGCTGTAATCGAGAAGGTGCATGATTAGAAAGGTGCCCAGCAAAGATGTGGGCAGCACCAAGACGCTGATCAGCGTGGAAGACACGTTGCGTAGAAAAATGAAGATAACACCCACCACCAGCACAATAGCCAAAATCAGGGTGAATTTGACGTCATGGAGCGACGCATTGATAAATTGCGAACGGTCATTGAGCACGTATAAACTCGCGCCACCCGGCATCTGCGCCTCTATCTCTGGAAACAGTTGGCGTACCTTGCGCACGACCTCAACGGTATTGGCGCCCGGCTGCCGCTGCACCGCGAGTACGATGGCGCGGTCGTTATTCAGCCAGGTGAGCGCCTTGTTGTTTTCCACGCTGTCTTCGGCATGTCCGATATCGGATAAACGCACCAGTCCATTGCCGCTGTACGCGACCACCAGATTGTTAAACGCAGCGGCATTATCCAATTGGCCGTATGTATTCAAGTTATAAAACCGGTTGGCGCCCTGAAGCGTGCCAGAGGGCAAGTTGCTGTTGGCGTTACCGATCGCGGTGCTGAGTTGATCTAAATCCAACCCGCGTGAGGCGACGGCGTCAGGGTTTAAGTAAATACGGACGGCATATTTTTGTGCGCCGAATACCTGGACTTGGGCCACACCGGACAAGGTCGACAGGCGCTGTGCGATATGAATATCGGCATACCGATCCAAGGTTGTCATCGGCACATTCTTGGCGGTCAATGCCAAAAACAGAATGGGTGAATCGGCGGGATTCACCTTGCGCATACTCGGCAAGCTTGGCATATCTTTCGGCAAGCTCCGGCTGGTCTGGGCAATCGCGGTCTGTACATCTTGTGCGGCGGCATCGATATCCCGGTCCAGGCTAAATTGCAGCGTGACACGCGTCGAACCATTGCTGTTGACCGAGTCCATCGAGTCCAGTCCGGCAATGGTGCTGAATTGCCGTTCCAGCGGTGTTGCAACCGAGGTTGCCATTACTTCCGGGTTCGCACCGGGCAAGCTGGCGGTGACGCTAATGGTCGGAAAATCCACGGTAGGCAAATCGCTCACCGGCAACGCGCGGTAAGCGATCCAGCCGAACAAGACTACGGCGGCCATCAATACGGTGGTCATCACCGGCCGTCGAATAAAGGGAGCACAGATATTCATGGGGTAGATTTCCTTTGATCTGTTTCGTTTTGATCGCCAGCCTGAATCTTTAGCGGCATACCGGGCACTAGATTGCGCGGAAACTCCGTAATCACCATCTCTCCACCTTCAAGGCCGCTGGCAATGACGATCAAATTATCCACCTGGCGCGCGATCGTCACCGGCTGTATGCGTGCCTTGCCTTCATCGGCAACGTAAACAAAGGCGCCCTGTTGACCATTTTGAATGGCCATTTCCGGCACAACTACCGCCTTCGGTTCCACCGTCAATAGCAGGCGCACGGCAACGAATTGACCCGGCCATAATGATTCATTATTGTTAGGTACGCGCGCCTTCAGCATTACCGTTCCAGTTTGGGCGTTGACGTTATTATCGATAAATACCAGCTTCCCCTGTCCCAACAACGGTCCGGCTTTATTTTCGCGCCGGATTTCTACTTTGATGTTTCCGGAAGGATTATATTGACGCACATCCGGCAGGTTTTGTTGCGGGACAGTGAAGCGCACTAAAACCGGTTTTATTTGATTGATAGTCACCAATGACTGCGTGCCGTTAGCACTGACTAAATTACCCGCCTTGACGGTTAAATTGCCGCTGCGGCCGGAGATCGGCGCGCTGATACGGCTCCGTTCGAATTGAATCCGGGCCTGATTTAGCTGTGCTTGATCGGCGGCGACCGCTGCCGTCAACGCCGCCGCGGTTGCGCGCGCCTGATCGTACTCCTGGCGCGTCACATATTCTTTTTCCGCTAACGGCGCCAGCCGGGTGGCCTGCACCTGCGCCTGTTCCGCCTGCGCCTTATCCCGCTCCAGCGTTGCCTTTGCTTGCTCAACACCGGCCTCAAACGTCGCCGGATCTATCCGGAATAACAATTGGCCAGTCTGCACCGTCTGCCCTTCTTGAAACAAGACATCGCGCAGCACGCCGGTAACTTCAGGTCGGATCTCGACACTGCGTTCAGCCTCAATCGTACCGACGGTCTCCAGTACCACCGGCATCGCGCGTATCTGCACGGGCTCGACTTTAACCAGCGCGGGACCTGAGGCTCGACCCGGGCGGTCCCCGCCTTCCAGCGCTGCTTTGGGTTTAGTGCTCCACCAAATACCAAAACCCAAAGTGATAATAAGCACCAAGACAACTACTGCAACGTAATGTTCCTGTAGATATCTTTTCATTGCCGGCCTAAATACTCTCCGTTAGTTTGCAGTGTACCCACCGCATGCCCCAGTTGCGCTAAGCCAACATACCAGTTTAGCTGCGCTTGGATATTTTGCACATGGGCATTTGCTTCGGCGGCTTGAGTGCTCAGTACTTCCAAAATCGTGCCAACCCCCCCGCGATAACGCGCCTGAGCGACCTCGGCCGCTTGCGTGGCGCTACGCAACAATGTGCTTGCGCTTTTGATCGTGGCCGCCGCGGTTTGTTGGTTGAAATACGCCTGCCAAACTTGTAACTGAACTAGACTCAATAACTGGTCACGCTGGGCCTCAGTTTGCTCCACCTGTGCCTTGGCTTGGCTTACGGAATAAGCGGTGCGAAATCCGGCAAATAAAGGCACGCGCAGCGTCAATCCTATACTGGACTCTGCGACCGAGGGTAGCTCACGGAAACGGGCCTGTCCGCTGCTGGCGGTAAACGATAACGACGGCCGCCCTTGTCCGGCAGCGGCTTGCACTTGTCCCTGCGCGGCTTGCACTTTTGCCTGTGCGGCGATGAGATCAGGTCGCGCGGTTTTCGCTTGCGCGAGCAACTGTTCGACGCTTTGCGATATCGTTTCAATCGGCGCAATCGCCGGCCACGGTTCCAGCATGAAGGCGGTGGTTACCGTCAGGCCAACGGCATTCGTCACCTGTGCCTGGGCGCTGGCCACTTGTCCCTGGGTCTGTTGCAGCAGCAGTTGCGCCTGGGCAACCGCGGTTTCCGCCTGATAGACATCGCCGATAGTCGCTAATCCTGCCTCGCGCCGTTGCTTCGCCGCATCGAGATTGGCTTCGGCGTTTTTCAAGCTTTGTTGGTTAGCACTTTCCAGGGCCTGCAATCCAAGCAGTTGATAATAGGCCTGCTCAACCTGCAATACCACATCTTGAATGACTTGGTTCTGATTTAAATTGGCGGCTAATAGATTGTACTCCGCGGTTTGTAACTGACCTGCGCGAGTGCCGAAATCTAATAATAGATAGCTCAGGCTAATGCTCGGACCATAACGAGTTAAGCGTGGCGAGGCGATGCCTGAAGTCGAAGCGGCTCTGTTTTTAGCGATACTGAATTGCCCGTCTAGTTGAGGCAAATAATTCGCTTGTGCGACGCCTACGGCAGCCGCGTTTGCGCGCGCCGCCGCCCAGGCGCTGCGGGTTTGAGGATTGTTACGTAAAGCAAAATCGGTTAAATCGGCCAAAGTCAGCGGCTTTGCCTTAAGATTCTCGGGTAATTCCAGCGGTGTTTCCGGAACTTGCGGAAGCGGACGATCTGGTTGCCAGGGGGTGCCTGGATCGGGCGCGGTTGCAGAGGCTTTATCCCACGGATCGTCCAAAAACTTGGGGAGCGGCAAATCCGCCCAGGCGATCGCGGCATTAAAATTTGCCAGTGCAGTTATCATAACAAGTGGAATCGATTTAATCACAGGATGAAAATCTTTATGCTAGTGGAGAAAGCGGGTTTATCCGACTTTACTGCTAATAATTTTAATAATTTCACTTATATATTTTATCGTTTACCTATAGAAGCGTCTTTGATAGCAAGCTTTAACTTTATATTCACCGGCTGCGCCATATATAAATACTACGTGTGTTAAACTAAGAATGGAATGGGTCTAACCCTTCAGGATCTTTCCGCCCTCCCCTGCCTTCCTTCTTCCAAAAGGCAAAATCACCCCAAGACAACAAACAATAGCATTGAGTTGTTAACGCAGCATGTCTTGATCGAATAAAAATGTAATAAAATGTTTCAAAGCCTTCCTCTCGAAACATTTCGCAACACATTCTATGCCGATCAAGCGCCGTTTATGGTTAAGATAACCCGATGCAGGACATAAAAACCAAAATCTTAATCGTGGATGATGATAATCGCTTGCGTGACTTGCTCAATCGCTATCTTAAGGAGCAAGGATTTACCGTTAGTGCCGTGGCCGATGGCGCTGCTTTGGATAAGGCTCTCGCGCGCGAAAACTTCGATCTGCTGGTGTTGGACCTTATGCTGCCGGGCGAGGACGGGTTGAGTATATGCCGCCGCCTGCGCGCCAACGATAATGAAACGCCTATTTTAATGTTGACTGCCAAAGGTGATGAAGTGGATCGCATCGTCGGGCTGGAATTGGGCGCGGATGATTACTTGCCGAAACCGTTTAATCCGCGCGAACTGGTGGCGAGAATCAAGGCAATTCTGCGCCGTCATCCCCGCTCACTTCCAGGCGTGCCTGGAAATACAATAGTAAGCTTCGCTCGTTTCAGCTTGGATCTTGCCGCTCGCAGCCTAAGCATGAACGGCGAGACTACTCCCTTGACTACCGGCGAGTTCGCCCTGTTAAGCGCCTTAGTCGCGCATCCGCGGCAACCTCTGTCGCGCGCCAAATTAATGAAGTTGGCGCGCGGGCGCGATTATGAGGCGCATGATCGAAGTATCGATGTCCAGGTGTCGCGGTTGCGCCGCCTAATAGAAGTGAATCCTGCGCACCCACGCTATATTCAAACTGTCTGGGGCTTTGGTTATGTGTTCGTGCCTGATGGTGGAGATCCGGCATGAAGTTGCTACCGCAAACACTGCTTGGGCGGACGGCGCTGCTGATCGCGCTGATATTGGTGCTCAGCCAGGTTTCTTCCACCCTCCTATTCCGTTTTTACTATCACAATTTCCGCGCTCAACAAGCGGCTAGCCTGATCGTTAGCAACATTAACAGCATCGAAGCTGCGCTAAAGGTGTTACCTCTGGATGCGCAACAGGATTTCTTGCAGCACATCTCTTTAAATCAAGACACCCGCATCCTACCCGGGACTTCTGTCCCTTCCATGCAAGAACCGAATACACCTTTTTTGCGCGCCTTATATAGTCGTCTAAAAGATCAATATGGCAAAGTGCCTCGTTTGAGCCTGACGGATAGGGATGGCCCCGTTCTGTGGGTGAGGCTTCCCGCCGTGCGCCAAGATTATTGGATAGGCATGTCTCTTAAGAATATAGACCGCGGTTTTCCTTGGCCATATATTGGTTGGTTTTTTGTAGGCGGCGTGCTATCTCTGTTGGGTGCGTTTCTCGTGGTCCGGCGCATTAACCGGCCTTTACATCAACTCGCTAACGCCGCTGCCGACATCGGCCGCGGGAAAACGCCGCCGCTTTTGGCTGAAACCGGCCCTTTAGAACTGCGCATGGTGTCTCACGCTTTCAATCAAATGGCGCAAGATGTTGAACAGCTTAACAAAGATCGTAATCTGCTTTTGGCGGGCGTCTCCCATGATCTGCGGACGCCTTTGTCGCGCGTGCGATTGGCGGTCGAAATGCTGGAGAAAGACACTGACCCGGAACTCAGGCAGAGCATGATTCAGGATATCGAAGACATGGATGCTATTGTTAGCCAGTTTTTGGGTTATGTGCGCGAGGGATCCGATGAGGCCACTGGCCACGGCGACCTGAACCGTTTAATCCGGGAAGTTAGCGAACGTTTTTCGCGCCGCGGAAAAAATATTAGCTTGCACTTGCAGACCCTGCCGGCGGCAGCTTTTAAGCCGCTGGCCATGCAACGCCTGTTAAGCAATTTACTGGATAACGCATTGCGTCATGGCGGCCCGGACGTAGAGATTCACACGCGATGCGTGACCGGCTGCATTATTGTCAAAGTAGCGGACTCCGGCCCCGGTATTCCTGAATCCGAGCGGCAAAGGCTAATGCAGCCCTTTACCCGGCTCAATCCGGCGCGAGGCCAGGCAGGCGCAGGATTAGGCTTAGCCATCGTCGACAAAATTGCCAAACTCCATGGCGGCAAAATCTCATTGCTGACGCGCGCTGGCGGCGGCCTGGAGGTACGGTTGGAGCTTCCTTTAAACTCTGACCAGATTATTAACAGCTCTACTTCAAACTAGGGGTGCGCGCCATCAATTCCGTTCCCAGTGTCTTGGCCATTGTGGCGCCAATCCGATCAGCGAAGCGGTTGAAGAGATTCTCCTTGACGGTGAAATCGACAATCTCCTCCACGCCGATCACTTCGCGCGCGACATAGCTGGCGCTGCCGAGATCATCGACCAGACCCAATTCTTTGGCCTTGTCTCCGGTCCACACCAGCCCCGAGAATAATTCCTTGTTATTTTTCAACACGTCTCCGCGCCCTTCTTTTACTTGATCGATGAATTGCGTATGGATATCTTTCAGCATCTCTTGAAAATAGCGGCGATGCCTGGGACTCAGCGGCGAAAATGGATCCAAAAGCGCTTTATTTTCTCCCGCAGTCAGCAACCGCCGCTCGATGCCTAATTTGTTCATGGCGTCGACAAAACCGAAACCATCTATCAGCACGCCAATCGAGCCAACAATGCTGGCTTTGTTGGCATAAATCTTATCGGCGGCGGCCACGACGTAATAGCATCCTGAGGCACAAATATCGCTGATGACCGCATACACCGGGACGTCAGGGTATTTTTCGCGCAGGCGGGTAATTTCATCATTAATATAACCGGCCTGGACCGGGCTGCCGCCCGGGCTATTGGCGCGCAAGATGACTCCGGCGGTGGCCTTGCTTTCAAACGCTGCCCGTAAGGCGGAAATCACGTTATCCGCACTGGCCCTGCTGCTACTGTCAATGACCCCCTCTAAATCGATCAAAGCGGTGTAACGGCTGGCGAGGCCAGTCGGACCCCATCTATCCGACAGAGACAATATCAACAACACCAGCAGATAAATGGCAAAAAACAGTTTAAAAAAAATACCCCAACGGCGCGCCTTGCGTTGTTCGTTAAGCGAGGCAAACGCCAAACGCTCCAACACCTCGCGCTCCCAACCGCTGTTTTTTTGTTCCACTGAGTCCGCCTGTTGTTCTGTCATCGTTATTCCTATGTTAAGAGTATTAAGCTCATTTTACCATCCGCTCAGTTGAACCAAGCGCACACTTCTCGAAACGAATCTGCACACGCTACGGGCATGTGTTCGAGCAACTGCTCACGCTTATGCACGCCGTAACTCACCGCCAATCGCGCCATGCGCGCGTTTTGCGCCATCTGCATGTCGTAAATCGTATCCCCCACCATCAACGCCTGGTCCGGCGTCATGCCGGTGTGGGCCAAAATATCTTCCAACATTTTTGGATGGGGCTTAGAGAAAGTCTCATCGGCGCAGCGGGTGGTAACAAACAAATGACCGATGTTTGTTTCTTCCAATACCTTTTGCAAACCCCGCCGGGATTTACCGGTCGCAACCGCCAGCAAATAACCGCGCTGCGCCAGGCTTTCCAATCCCTCGGCGACACCGGGGAATAACAGCGCCTCGGTTTGGTCATGCCGTAGAAAATGCTGCCGGTAACACTCGGTGATTGCATCTTGTTTTGCCTGGTTTAAAACTGGAAATAACAGGCGCATAGCTTCTTTCAAACCCAAACCAATAATATTGCGCGAGGCGTCCGGGCCCGGGTCGGGTACGCCGCAATCGGCCGCCGCCGCCGCGATGCAGTTTACAATTTTGCGTTCGGAATCCATTAAGGTTCCGTCCCAATCAAATATGATCAACTTAATAATTTTTTTTCATCCGTTAATTGTTCAAGAAAATTGTTCAATTCCGCAGGTAAAGGCGCTTGGATATACAGTTTACTGCCATTTGTCGGATGGTTAAAACGCAATGAGGCGGCGTGGAGGAACAGGCGCTGCAATCCGAGGCTGCGCATTTCTCGATTAAAATTCCGTTCACCGTACTTCTCATCGCCGGCAATCGGATGACCGACATAAGCCGCGTGGACGCGCGCTTGATGCGTGCGCCCGGTTAATAACTTGATCTCGACCAGACTGGCTTTCGCATAAATCCGCTTAGGAGTAAAAAGGCTCACCGCTTTCTTGCCGGCGGCGGAAATATTGACCATGCGTTCCCCGGAGCGCAAGCGATTTTTCTCCAAGCCGGCCTCTATCCGGCGGGCTTTACCGCGCCAAACCCCCTGTACCAGCGCCCAATAGCGTTTATCCACGCCGCCATCGCGCAATAACTCATGTAACCCAAGCAAGGCGGCGCGCTTTTTTGCCACCAACAAACAACCGGAAGTCTCCCGGTCGAGGCGATGCACGAGCTCTAAAAAACGCGTTTGCGGGCGCAATTGCCGCAAGGCTTCAATGAGGCCGAGGCTCACTCCACTGCCACCGTGTACCGCCAGGCTGGCGGGCTTATCGATAGCCAGCAAAACCTCGTCCTCATACAAAACGCGCTCGGCCAACCAGGCAAAACGGGTTTCCGGCTTAACTTGTGAGCCGCCCGATTTTGCCAGCGCTGAGCTGGTCCGCACCGGCGGAATACGCACCACATCCCCCACTTTTAAGCGGTAATCCGGCTGGGTCCGGCCCTTGTTAATGCGCACCTCGCCTTTACGCAAGATGCGGTAAATATGGGTTTTCGGCACGCCTTTAAGCGTTTTTACCAAAAAATTGTCCAATCGCTGCCCGGAATGGTTCTCATCCACTTCGATGTGCCGCACCCCCGGAACCGGTTTTTTTAGCGATTTCATTTGAAAAATCATAACAGATTGCCGACAAACAACGCGGCTGCTATAGTGTAGCGGCATAAGTTATACTTATAGGTCAAATGAACTAACGGTTTTAGTATCAGGTGAAGTACCTGATACAGATCCGGCGGAAACACGACTGCACGCCCGGGAAGACACCCACGCTGGACAAAACAGGGGTTTTGCACCACTCGCCCTATTTTTCGGAGAGGTGCCCAAAATTGAAGACGTCGTCTCGGCCATTGGAAAGGTGTAGGTCCGACCATTTTTAAGCTTACTTGCCGAAAGCGTAGGCTTACCGTTAACACTGCTTCCTTCCCTTGTAAGGAAAGCGGTGTAAGAAAAGGACATAAAACCTGCGATAGCCAGCGGCCCAAGAAGCTGGGCCGACGTCGGGGTATAGATAATGAAAAGAATGCTTTTTAACGCAACTCATCCGGAAGAGTTGCGGGTTGCTATTGTTGATGGCCAGAAACTCCTCGATCTCGATATCGAGTCTTCCGCCTACCAACAGAAAAAAGGTAATATTTACAAAGGCAAAGTCACTCGTGTCGAGCCTAGCCTGGAAGCGGCATTTGTCGATTACGGGGCGGAACGCCAAGGCTTTTTGCCGCTCAAGGAAATCTCCCGCCTGTATTTCACCGGCCACGATAATAAAACACCGATCGGTCAGGTGCGCATTAAAGACGTCATCAAAGAAGGCCAGGAACTCACCGTTCAAATCGAAAAAGAAGAGCGCGGCAATAAAGGCGCGGCGCTCACTACCTTCATCAGTCTGGCTGGACGTTATCTGGTGCTGATGCCGAATAACCCGAAGGGTGGCGGCATTTCCCGCCGTATCGAAGGCGAAGAGCGCGCTGAGCTGCGCGATGTACTGGCGCAGCTTAAAGTCCCCAATGATTATGCCGTGATTGTGCGCACCGCCGGCATCGGTAAAAGCGTGGAAGAATTGCAATGGGACTTCGATTACTTGGCGCAACTGTGGCAGGCCATCAGTAAGGCCGGCGCTGAGCGCCCCGCGCCGTTCTTGATTTATCAGGAAAGCAGCCTGGTTATTCGCGCGATTCGGGATTATCTTCGCACTGATATCGGTGAAATTTTAATCGATACTGCGGAAATTTATGAGCGCGCCTTGAAGTTCATGCAGCAGGTCATGCCGCATAACGTGCATAAGCTTAAACTGTACGATGACGACATTCCGTTATTTTCCCGCTACCAAATCGAGCATCAAATCGAATCGGCGTTTTCGCGCGAGGTACGCTTGGAGGCGGGCGGAGCGGTTGTATTCGATCACACTGAGGCGTTGGTGACCATCGATGTCAATTCTTCGCGCGCCACTAAAGGCAGCGACATCGAGGAGACGGCGCTTAATACCAACCTGGAAGCGGCGGATGAGATTGCCAGACAGCTACGCATTCGCGATCTCGGCGGGCTTATCGTCATCGATTTCATCGATATGACCCCCGCGCGCAATCAGCGCGCGGTGGAGAATCGCCTGCATGAGGCGTTAAAGGTGGATCGGGCGCGCGTGCAGGTCGGCCGCATTTCCCGTTTCGGCCTGCTGGAAATGTCGCGCCAACGCCTGCGCCCGTCGCTAGGCGAATCCAGCAGCCTGGTATGCCCTCGGTGTGAAGGTACCGGGCACATTCGGAGCGTGCAATCGTCCGCTTTAAATATTCTGCGGTTTATTCAAGAAGAGGCGATGAAGGAAAATACCGCGGCGCTGCATGTGCACCTGCCGGTTGACACCGCCACCTTCTTGCTGAACGAGAAACGGTTTGAAATCAGTACCATTGAGTCGCATATCGGCACCCCGATCCTCATTATTCCCACCCCCGAGCTGGAAACACCGCATTATCACGTGCGTCGCTTACGCAGCGATGAGCTTGAAGCGGATATCGTTACACCGAGTTATGCTATTCCTTTGAAAACCGATGAGACCGCCGAGTCGGGCCGGGCGACCCCGCCTGCGGTGGAGAAACCGGCGGTCGGCCAGATTGTTCCAACCGGTATTGCGCCAAAACCGGTGAGACCCGGCGAGAGCCTCATAAAGAGATTGGTAAAAAAACTATTTAGCCCGGAAAAGGCGCCAAAACCGGCGGCGACCAAAGATGTCCGTCCTTTTAAGGGCCGCGATCGCGCACGTCGGCACCCAGGTGCTGGCCACAGTGGAAAACAACATGGACAACCGCAGCGCAGCGCTGCCTTGCCTAAACCGGAAGCGAAACCGGTTGCCGCGGAATCAAATGGGACGGCGCGTCCGGGTTTTTCCACAAAAGAAAAGACGGAAAATGGCCGTGGCGCGCGCGCTCGACGCCGGGGCCGCCGCGGGCGCCCGGCAAACAGACATTCTGAGTCAACCCAAAAACCAGAAACCGCCAATGAGAACAGCAATACGGAGCGGACTAATTTATCTGCTCCGCCTGCCGCTCACGGAGTGGCGAGCCCGGAATCAAATAGCTTCCCGGAAACAAATAACTTCAAACAGGCAAGCGATGTCGGTAATAACGCTGGCGTTACGGTAAACAACGCTTCGTCGAAGGTGAATGAAGTTGCGACCGGCGCGCAGCCCCTGGATCCAGGAAGCGCAACCACCCGGCCAACCCCCTCCCCGCACTCACTAATTCAAATTGAGACGCGGACAGACCCAGGCGACCCCAAGCGGGAAACGGAGAGATAAATCACCGCTTTAAATGGTTTTTGCGGATATCGTCCAGCAACCCGGCGGCGGCCTCTTCAATCATATCGAGAACCCGGTCGAATCCGCCGGGGCCGCCGAAATAAGGATCAGGCACCTCTTTTTCCGGACGCTGCGGGGCAAACTCCAAAAATAATTTGATCTTATGCTCTAAGCCTGACGGGCAGATGGCCAAAAGATCGGCCAAGTTCTCGCGGTCCATGGCCAGGATATAATGAAACTCCTCAATGTCTTGAGCGGCCGCCTGGCGCCCGCGCAACATGCCGATATCCACACCCCGGCGCCCCGCCGCCGCTTGCGCGCGCGAATCCGGCGGTTGGCCGATATGATAGGCGTGCGTGCCGGCGGAATCGATCAAAATATATTCCGCAAGATTTTGTTCCCGCACTAGTCGCCGGAACACTCCCTCGGCGGTGGGCGAACGGCAAATATTGCCAAGACAAACAAATAAGACCTTAATCATCAACCTATTTCCGGTAATCGGACCTTTGTTTGTTAACGCGCGCCTTTGCGCTGGAAAATTTCCCGCACCCGCGCTAAATCTGCCGCCGTATCCACGCCGGGCCCGGGGGCCTCTTGCGCCTGGCACACGGCGATACGTTCGCCGTACCATAATGCGCGTAATTGTTCCAGCGCCTCCGTCTGCTCAAGCGGGCAAGGCGGCCACGCCGCATAGCGGCTGACAAATCCGGCACGGTAGGCATATAACCCGATATGGCGCAGAGCGTGGAGCGGTTGATCCGGTTTGGGCGCAGTTCCCGCCTGCATTATATCGCGCGGCCAGGGAATGGGCGCGTGGCTAAAGTACAACGCGTAGCCGTCTTGATCGCAAACTACCTTGGTGACATTAGGATCGCAGATGGTTTCGTAATCCGTGATGGCATGACAGGCGGTGGCCATCGCCGCGGCGGGATGAGCGATTAACGTCTCGGCCGTCTGTTTAATCAAGCCGGGCGGCATCAGCGGCTCGTCGCCTTGTAAATTCACCACGATTTCTTCCGGCTTTAAATTGAACATCCTGATGACTTCGGCGATGCGATCGGTGCCGGATTGATGCCGGCTGGAAGTCATACAGGCGGTGCCTCCGAATCCCTTGACCGCATGGTCAATACGGGCGTCATCGGTTGCGACAATGATTTTTTGTGCTCCGCTTTGCAACGCACATTCATAAACATGCTGCAATAATGGCTTGCCGCCTATGTCCAAAAGCGGCTTGCCCGGCAGGCGAGTTGAGGCGTAGCGCGCAGGAATAATGACGTACATTTATTTATCCGCGTTAGGATAATTCTTCGTCGCTTACCTGCCGCGCTTCGTCTTCCAACATCACGGGGATATCGTCACGGATGGGATAAGCCAAGCGATCCGCCCTGCAGACCAATTCGGCCTTGTCTTTGTCATAACGCAACGGACCCTTGCATAGCGGACAGACCAAAATTTCCAGTAATTTTTTATCCATGTGATTTTTCCCGCAACAATTGTAATATTAATTCGGCGAATTGAGGATCAGGCTGCGCCGCTACCGCCATATACCAATAGTCAGGCCCGGCGAAGCGCTGGCATTTTACCGCATCTTTTTCAGTCATGATCACCGGCGCAGCGGGAGAGAAGTTGATGTCTCCCGGCTGAAAACAATAATGATCGGGAAACGGATGTTCGATAACTTGCAATCCTCGCGCGCGCAATTGATTAAAAAACCGTTGCGGATGACCGATGCCCGCCACCGCGTGCACCTGCCCGGCATGGAAATAATCGGCCGATACCCGTGTTTCCGGCGAGCACAAATTCCAGAATCCGGTCTCGACCAGATTCAAGCGCCATTCACCCGGCGCCGGGTCACCGTTCACCACCCGGGCATGCACCGCATTTAAACGCCGGGGCGTTTCCCGCAAAGGACCGGCCGGCAAACAACGGCCGTTGCCAAAACGTCTTATACCATCAATCACGGCAATTTCAATATCGCGCGCCAGCCGATAATGCTGCAAACCATCATCGCTGATGATCACCGTGCAACCATATCGGGCAAGCAGGGCCTCCGCCGCGCGTACCCGGTCAGGGCCGGCAAAAACCGGGCACTGACAATGCCGTGCCAAGAGCACGGATTCATCGCCGGCCTGTTGTGGATCGGAATCGGGAAAAATTTCTAACGGCCAGGTGCGCGCATTTCCCCCATAGCCACGACCGACGACGCCGGGGTAAAAACCGGCCTGGGTCAACAACTTCGCCAGCCAGATCACCAGCGGCGTCTTACCGGTCCCGCCTACCGTAAGATTGCCGACAACGATAACCGGCACCGGCAGCCGGGTCGCCTGCTTTAGCTTTAAATGATAAAGCTGCCTGCGCGTAAACACCGACAAGCAATATACCCAACTCAACGGCAATAACAGGAAACTTACCGGCGTTAACGATTGCCAATGTTTTTCCATATAACGCATGCGCGGTTTTATTTTGGTTGGAGCAGATCAAGAACGTCCATCACTAAACTGCATGCGATGCAATCTGGCGTAGACTTTATCCAAGGCCAATAATTCGCGATGCGTCCCGGTTTCTACAATCCTGCCCTGCGTCAGCACCACAATTCGATCGGCTTTTTCAATCGTAGATAAACGATGTGCAATCACCAAGGTAGTGCGGTTTTCCATCAGCCTTTGCATCGCCGCCTGCACATGCCGTTCCGATTCCGTGTCCAATGAAGAAGTGGCTTCATCCAAAATTAATATCGGCGCATTTTTCAATAATGCCCGCGCGATGGCGATGCGTTGCCGCTGGCCGCCGGATAAGCGCACTCCCTTTTCGCCGATCATCGTGTCTAGTCCCTGCGGCATATCGTTAGCAAATTCCATCACGTGCGCCGCTTTAGCCGCTTCTAAAATGCGCGCTTCCGGTATTGTTACCCGTTGCCCGTAGAGAATATTGTTGCGGACGGTATCATCAAATAACATTGTTTCCTGACTGACTATCGAGATGTGGCTGCGCAGATTATTCAATTTCAAGTCGTTGATATTGATGCCATCCAGCAGGATGGCGCCTTCATCAACCTTGTAAAAACGCGGCAATAAATTCGCCGCGGTAGTTTTGCCGCTGCCGGACGGCCCCACCAATGCCAACGTCTGCCCGGGCTCAATGCAAAACGATACATTGGATAAGGCCTTCACATGCGAAGAGGTATAGCGAAATCCGACACCTCGATATTCGATCCGCCCCTGTACCGAAGCGGCCTCGACGCTTCCTTGGTCCGGCTCGGGCGGCTCATCCAATAAGGCAAAAATACTTTGGGACGCCGCTAATCCGGTTTGCATAATTTCATTTATTTGGGTTAATCGCCGGATCGGCCCCAGCATCATCGCCATGGCGGCCATATAGGACACAAAGTCGCCCACGGTGGTTTTCGGCTGCTGCATCGCTACGTAGATCACCCACGCCAAGGCAGCCGCCGCCAGCAACTGGATAAACGGCACACCGGAAGCGGCCACCACGGTTTTCTTCATCGCCTGGTGGCGATTCTTATTATTTACTTTGGTAAAAACTTCGGTCTCGGTCTGCTGTCCGCAAAATGTTTTTACCACACGCTGGCCGTCGATCGCCTCTTGCACAACATGCGAAATCTCCCCCATCGATTGTTGAATCGTCCGGCTGATTTTGCGGAAACGCTGACTCATGGTCCTGACCAAGATGGAAATAGCCGGCCCGAGCACGGCGAATAATAATGTCAGTTTCCAATTTAAGTAAACCATCCAGCCAAACAGGCCGGCAACGACAATATTATCTTTTACAACGGTAGAAAAAGCCCGGGTAGCGGCGTTCGCGATCTGTTCGACGTCGTAAATAATTTTTGATATCAGCACGCCGGAGGAATGAAGATCGTAAAATGCGCTTGGTAAATGCACCAGGCGTACAAACATCGCATTGCGTATGTCGAAAATAACCTTACGCCCCACCCAGCTCATACAATAGTCGGCGATAAACGAGGAAATTCCGCGCAGCAGGAATAAACTGACTAATAAGAGTGGAATCAAACGGATACTCTCCTGGTCTCTTTCAACAAATCCCTGGTCCAACAAAGGTTTCATTAGTGCGGCAAGACCGGGGTCTGTCGCTGACGAGACCGCCATGCCAATAATAGCGGCGATAAACACCAACTTGTATCGCCATACATAACCAAGCAGACGGCGATAAAGCCGGATACTGCTGCCCAGATCAACCTTGTTGGTCACGGCAGAGCGCTATCGGAAGAATATTGCTGGGTCGCGAAGGTCAGATGGGTATAGCCTAGCCGGCGGGCTGCGTCCATGGCGCGCACTACCGCTTGGTACGGGGTCTTGGCGTCGGCGTAAATCACCACCACGGGATTGCGTTTGCTCCCTGCCGCCTCCAGTATGGTGCGCCGTAGAACTTCGAACGTATCATTCAACAGTTGCTTATCATTAATGAAATAGTGTCCTTGCGCATCGATAGTGATACGTAGGGAGGTATCATCGATTTTAGCTTCAGCCGACGATTCCGGTAATTTAATATGCAACTGGGCTTCTTTGGAAAAGCTGGTAGTAACCACCAAAAAAATCAACGTCATCAGCAGAACGTCGATCATCGGAATCAAATTCAGTTCCGGCTCATCGGGGGAATTCGAGCGAAATTTCATAATGCACCGATCTTCATTCGCGTCTGGCGCTTAATATCTCCAGCAATTTAATCGCTTCCCGCTCCATGTCCAACAGCAGGGTGCTCGTGCGTCCACGAAAATAACGATAAAACATTAGGCTGGGAATGGCGACACCAAGCCCGGCAGCGGTAGTGATCAACGCCTGCCCGATGCCGCTGGCGATAATGGCCGGGTCACCGATACCCTGCGTGCCCAAACCGGAGAACATTTGAATCATGCCTAAAACAGTGCCAAGCAAGCCTAGAAAAGGTGAAATCGCGGCGATGGTCCCCAAGGTATTAAGATAGCGCTCTAGCTCAGGAACAACATGACGGCCGGCATCTTGAATCGCCTCCTTCATGACTTCCCGTTCACGTTTTCGATTAATAAGTCCGGCAGCCAAAATACGACCGAGCGGAGAAGTGCTGCATAAAGCCAAAATATAAGGCTGGTCCAGCTCCTGTTGCTCCAACCCCTGCTGAATTTTTTCAATCAACTGAGGCGGGGTGACATATTTTTTCTGCAACGACCAAAACTTTTCGCCGATAATTGCCATCGCCGCGATTGAGCACAGCATAAGGGGCCACATGACCCAACCGCCTGATTTCACCAGTTCAAACACGTCTTTTTCCTAAAAGAAAAGTGCGCGTAATGTATCAGACGCCCGGCAAAAATGACAATTCTAAAATAACAGAGTCCATCAGTTAAGGTATGGTTTCAGCATTAAACAATTTGTGCTCGGTAAACCAATAACGCTTCGCCAGCTGCCGGTAGCCGGAAGCTTCGATACCGCCGTCGCGCAGCAAAATTTCAACAGCTCCTTGTGAAACAGAATCATAAAACTCGATCCCGGACGTAATATAACGTTTTACCACTTGCTTATTGGGATGGCGATAAGGGTTGCGATATCCCACCGGAAACAAAGCAATCGCAGGGTGAACTTGTTTAATAAAAGCAGTGGTAGAGGAAGTTTTGCTGCCATGATGCGGCACAATCAAAACTTCAGCGGATAATTTGTCGCCCCAACGTTGAACTAATGTTTTCTCCGCCCGGGATTCAATATCGCCGGGAAGTAGGATATTTCCATAACGACTGGTTATTAACAGAACACAGCAGGCATTGTTTCCGTGCGCATCGGTTTCATTCACTGGGCTGATAATGGAAAACTCTACCCCCTCCCAGCGCCAGCTTTGTCCCATCTTACAATATTGTGCTTGCGGCAAACGCTCCGGCACGCTGCTGATGATTTCGCGCACCGGCATCGATGCTAAAAGCGATTTAGCCCCGCCGATATGATCATTGTCGCCATGACTGACGATCAACATATCTATATTGCTAACGCCCATTGCGCGCAGATAAGGCAGCAGCACCGCGCGCCCCGCATCAAAACGTGAACTAAACCGAGCGCCGGTATCATAGACTAACGTGTGTCCCTGCGTGCGCACCACAGCGGACAAACCTTGACCGACATCCAGTAAGGTAAACCACACCTCCTCCGCCTGCGGCGCCGCCGGCCGCGGCAAAAACATCGGCAACAACCAAACCACCCCAACCCAGCGTACCGGCCAACCGCGCGGCGCCAGCAACCACAGGATGCCTATGGCGGCGCAAACTACTGTCCAAGCGGCCGGTCTATGCTGTATCCACTGCGCCTGATCAAAGCTCGCCAGATAATCCAGCGCCTTCCATAACGCTTGCAGCGCCAGCGCGGCAAGCTTAAAAATAAAAACAGAGACGGCATCGGGAAGAAAGAGTAAAAAAATCGCCCCCAGCAGCGCCAGCGGGATGACAATCAGCTCAATGACTGGTATCGCCAACATATTCGCCACGGGCCCGTTCAAAGCCACCCGTTGGAACACGACCAACATCAGTGGCAATAAACCGATCGCAATCACCCATTGAATTTTTCCCCAGCGATGCCACCAGGAATGTTCTTGGCCTTTGCTGCTAATAGAAAACAAGATGACGCCGACCGAAACAAACGACAACCAGAAACCAGCGGACATCACCGCTAACGGGTCATAAAACAACACGGCAAACAGCGCCGCCGCCAATAAGTGAGAGGCAGAAATAGCTCTTTGCGCGAGCACCCCCACCATAACGATCAGCAGCATGATGAGGGCACGCTGAGTAGGAATAGCGAATCCGGCCAGCGCGGCGTAACCGATCGCCGCCAACACCGCGGCGACCGCTGCGAGTTTGGGCGCCGGCCAATAAAGCACCGTGAATCCCGGCCAGGCCCATAAGCGGTTCACGAGCAAAAACACCAACCCGGCGAGAAAACCAATATTCATACCGGATATCGCCACCAGATGCGTCGTGCCGGTACGTTGAAAAACCTCCCATTGTTTATCGCTGATATCGGTTTCATCGCCATTAACAAAGGCGGTGAGTACACCGGTGAAATCGTTTTCTGGCAGCGCTCTATGTATCTGCTCGCCCAAGTATTGGCGGAAGCGCCCCACCGGGTAAGAGGTTGGATCGGAAGTCATTAACTCCGGCGGCTTATCTTTGCGTATATACCCGGTGGCACGGATACGCTCGCGAAATAGATACGCCTCATAATCAAACCCACCTGGATTTTGGAACCCATGCGGGCGCTTGAGGCGCGCCAGAAATCCCCATTGATCGCCGACGCGCAGCGCAAGCTTGAAAGCGAAAAGATTAAGTTGAATTTTATGCGGAATAGCGACTGGTGCGCCGTTTAAGTACGCACGCCGTACATCAAATTTAAAACTGACACCGCGCTCGGCTTGCTTAGGTAAATCAGCAATATAGCCTTCGACCCATAAATCTTTACCCTCCAGCTCTTCCGGCAACGCGTCCTGCAATAAAATATCGGCGCGCAAAGCCGCCCAGAAGAATCCGGCGATAAAAAACAGCACCGGCAATAAATAACCAGCCGGGTGTTGAAAAAACAATCTGCTAAAAGATTGGGAGTGGGATCGTCGATCGCCAGTTCCATGTTTTAATCGGAGCCATAGATAAAAAAGAGCGAATGGTATTAGCAGCAAACCCCACCACAACGAGGGCAGGCTCTCGCGGGATTGAAGCACGAGGATGCCGCATAAAAACGCCAGGATGCAAATGCGAATGTTTAAGCCTCCGGCAAAAACAGCTATTTTTATCTGCTAAGGAACCTTCTGAATAAGTCAGTTGTTGAAAAACAGCAGTTTTCCAGCAACTGTTAAGCCTGATGTTGTTCTTTAGAAGCGTTTTCCTTTAAAACCCCATCTTCTATAGTGAGCACACGATCCATCCGCGCCGTGAGGGTTGGATCGTGCGTCACAATCACAAAACTGGTATTGAATTCGCGGTTCAAATCCAACATCAACTCGTACACGCTTTCCGCGGTCTTACGATCGAGATTACCGGTGGGTTCATCGGCAAGTATGCATAAAGGGCGGGTAACCATGGCGCGCGCCACGGCGACACGCTGGCGTTCACCGCCTGACAGTTCCCCGGGTTTATGGCGCAAACGGTGATCCAGCCCCACCTTACCCAGCATATCGCGTGCGTGTGAAAAGGCCTCTTTACTCGTGCTGCGCCGGACCAAAAGCGGTATGGCAACGTTTTCCTCGGCAGTAAATTCAGGCAAAAGATGATGAAACTGATAAACAAAACCCAGTACCCGGTTACGTAAATAGCCCCGTTCCGCCTGGTTGAGTTTAGTAATATCCCGGCCGTCCAGCTCAATTAAACCCGAGGTGGGATCATCCAAACCGCCTAATAAATGCAACAACGTGCTTTTCCCGGTCCCGGAGGCGCCGACAATGGCCACTTGCTCACCCGGCGTCACGCGTAAATAAACGCCGCGCAGGACTTCGACGCTTAGCGCACCTTGGTTAAAGATTTTTATTACCGAGGTCGCGCGCAGAATAAAATTATTATTCATTCGTAACGCAGGGCCTCGGCAGGTTGCGTTTGCGCTGCCCGCCAGGCGGGATAGATAGTGGCCAGCAGGCTTATTCCTAAGGACACCGCCGCGATGCGAATGACATCGGCCCAACGCATATCCGAAGGCAACTCGCTAATGTAATAAACATCGGCGGCAAGAAAAGTGGTATTAAAAAGGCGCTCCAGAAAAGGCACGACCGTCTCCACATTTAAGGCTAAGGCGATGCCGCCGATCACGCCAAGTGCCGTGCCGATTACCCCAATGATGCTGCCCTGCACCATAAATATCCCCATGATACTTGCCGGACTGACGCCTAGGGTGCGCAGGATGGCGATATCCGATCTTTTATCCGTTACCACCATGACCAGTGTGGAGATAATATTAAATGCGGCGACCGCTACAATCAGCAGCAGAATAACAAACATAACGGTTTTTTCTATCTTTAAAGCGCGAAAAAAATTAGCATGCTCGCGGCTCCAATCACGCACCCGATAATCCGCATCTAACCGCGTTTCTATTTCGTGGCCGATGAAAGGTGCGCGATAGATATCATCCACTTTGAGGCGCAGCCCGGTTACCTCGTCACCCATCTGATATAATTTTGCCGCATCTTCGATATGCATCAGGACGAGGCCGCTGTCGTATTCGAACATACCGATTTCAAAGATGCCTACCACGGTAAAGCGCTTTAACCGCGGCAGCAGCCCCGCCGGCGTTACCTGGCCCTGCGGTATAATCAACGACACTTGCGTGCCGACATCGGCGTCAAGTTTCCAGGCCAGCTCGCGCCCAAGAATGATGCCGAACGCATGCGCACGCAAATCGGCCAACTTGCCTATCACCATATTTTTACCCAGGTCGGATACCTGCGGTTCTTCGGCGGGAAGAATTCCCCGTACCAAGACACCGCTAACCGCCTTGCCGCGCGCAAGCATACCTTGACCCATGATATAAGGGGCCTTGCCAACCACCTGGTGATTTTGTTGAACCTGCTTCGAGACCGCGCGCCAGTCCTGCAGGCGTTCCCCGGGGCCGGTAATAGTAATATGGGAAGCAACGCCGAGTATGCGCGAACGCAGTTCCTTTTCAAATCCATTCATCACCGATAGCACGGTAATCAACGCGGTTACACCCAAGGCGATACCCGACATCGAAGAAAAAGAGATAAAGGAGATAAAATGGTTGCGGCGCTTGGCGCGGGTGTAACGTAAACCGATTAAAAACTCAAAAGGACGAATCATAACGGGCATTAAAGCATAGGGGAGTCGGAACCAAAAAGAATTTTTTGTACTGCGCCGCACATGAAATATTCACTCTCTACTCAATAATAACGCCGGTTTCTAAAAATCAGGGCGCGTCATTCCAGCTCTTTTAAGCTAACAAAGGCCATCAAACCATGCAAAATTATCTGAGAAATCACATGAACTATACAAAATAACTCATCAACCTAATGCACCGTTTTTTAGGATTTTTCTATCCTAAATCAACTGAATACATAATATTAATAATTTTATTTCTAAGTAATAAAGTTGCTATTAAGCGTTAAAAAAAACGTCAACTATACTGATGTTGATGGTTTGATCTTTTAAACCGGCTTACCGCCAAGTTTTTGTAACGCCTGACGCAAACCAGGGTCGGCAATGCTATCGGCAAAAGTGTTAATAAAAGTGCGGCTGCCCGCGGATAACGTCGGCATTATCTGTTGATTAGACCCGGCACGCGCTGAATTAGGCGCTAAACGCACATGAAGATCAGTTAAACCAGGCAGTGATGGATGTGTGTGCAAACACCGGATTAACTTGGCTCTCTGGTAAATAACTTTGCTTATCCAAACCGATGAAGCGGCATGTAAAACTAAACAACCGTCCACGTAATAAACCGGATAAGTATGTAATGCCAACGGTTCCCCGGCGCATTGCTTCCACACTTCACGCCATTGCGGTAATAACCGGAAGTCGGATGGTGGAACAAGATGCTTTGAAGTAATCTCGGTCAAATAGAAACCGAGCTTTTTGGGAGTAGCCGCGAACATATTTTTTTGATGCCATCCGTTAGGTGAGAAATATGAACATTATCCTCATCCCCCGCCGCCTTGCCAATGGCCGTCACATCAGCCTCAGCACGCGTCAGGTGTGGTTGTTGGGCCTCGTGTTCGTGGTTGCGTTACCGGCGTTTTTTGGCGTTGTCAGCTACCAGATTCAGACC
>DATGVQ010000115.1:0-5634 GCA_035300145.1 Acidiferrobacterales bacterium
TAATTCTTTTCAGGTAGCGATGTATAGCAGTCAAGCGGCCCTGAGAGTACGTCAGGGGCCGCTTTTTTATGAGCCACCTTTAACTAACAATTAAGGAGAGGCCTCAATGCCAACTGCTATAAAAATTCCCTTCTTTTGCCATATTCCCCGTTCCTTTCGTTCAAACGAGAGGTAACCGCCATGGACATAAATGCACGGGAACTGCTTGCACAAAAGCTGCGGTGGTTGCGCTTTATGCGCCATTGGTCGCAAGAGGAGTTAGCGCATGCCAGTGGTTTGCACCGTACTTACATTAGCGCCATCGAGCGGGCAAAGTGTAACGTCAGCCTCGATAATATCGAGAAGCTGGCGCTTGCCTTTGGTCTGGATGTATCAGAATTATTCCGGATTGAAGGGAGTATGGCCGGCGACAAAGCTAAATAAACGTGGTGCCGTAGGCCACAAGTCATGGAAGGGGATGAAAACAAGGTGTAGAATTTTGAGTATCAATTATCGGAGGACTTGTCATGGGCGCGAATCTCAAGCAAGAGTTGCATTCGCTCGCGGATCAGCTGCCGGACAGCGCAACGTGGGACGATGTGATCGAAGAAGCGCGATTCCGCAAGGCGGTTGAGGTCGGTGTCGCTGCTGCCGATCGGGGCGCATTTGCGACGGACGATGAATTGAAGGCGGCCTTCGCGAAGTGGGGTGTAAAGGTTTGAAGCTTAGATGGGCGCATCCCGCTCTTACAGATCTCATCGAGGCGCAATACTACATCGCTCAACAAAACCTCTCCGCCGCTCAGGCCGTGGCTCAGCGAGTGTGGGAGGCCAGCAAGACATTGACCGACAATCCCCATGTCGGTCGAGTAGGGCACGTGCGTGGGACCCGGGAATGGGTGGTTACGGGAACGCCCTATCTTATTGTCTATCGTGTTCACGAGCGGTATCGTGGAAATCCTGCGTTTGTGGCACACCAAGCGCGATTGGCAATCGGAGGCCGATTAATTATAAGGCGGTATGTAGGTGCAACCACGCGAATGCACAACCCGCCTCATCCCGCCGAGGTCTTCCGTCGCCTCTATCTCGCGCCGAGCGGGGTCTCGGTGACTGAGGGCGCGAAGCGCCTTGGTATCACCCGAAAGACGCTCTCCCAACTTAACTAACGGTCGTGCCGGCATCAGTTCGGAAATGGCGCTGCGCATCGCGATGGCGACCGACACCACCGCCGAAAGCTGGGTGGATATGCAGGCTTATTATGATCTTTGGCACGCGCGAAAGAAGGCGAAGAAACTGCACGTAAAACGTTTAACCGCTCTGCCACGGCAGTGAAAAGCGATTTAGGCTCAGAAAAAACGACCTATAATTAACGCGGATTGCAGTTAGCTCGGCCCGTCGGGTTGCACAAGGGAGTGCTCATTAAGCCAATTCCGCACCTACGCCGCAAACATCTCCTGCAACACCGCCAGCGTGCGAGCGGCTGTGTTCTTGTCGATCTTCCCCAGCCGTTTGACCAGTCGTGTTTTGTCCACGGTGCGGATTTGGTCCAGTACGATTTTGCCTTTTTTTCGACGAAACCTGAGGTTGATACGGGTGGGATAATCGCGGCCCTTGGGTAGTCATGGGCGCGACGATAACCGTGCTGATATGCCGGTTCATCTCGTCAGGAGAAATAATCAGGCACGGGTGCGTTTTGCGGATTTCGTGGCCTTGCGTGGGATCGAGATTCACCAGGTAGACGTCAAATCTGGCATCAAACGGGTATCGGCACAATACATTACATTTTTAGATATCAATATGCATGCATGGACAAGAACTATTCCCGGCGTTAAAATATAGATATCTTTTTGATATATAGGAGTACATACGATGTCTGGTAAATCGACCAGCAAAACAAAAACATCGGCGCGCGGCCAAGTCTCCGGACAACTGCTGTTCCGGTATCGGGGCACGGATACGATCGCCGGGGTGTCGCGCAAAACCGCCGCGCGCATCGCGAAAACGCTCGGTCTCACGGAAACGCAGGCGATTCACTTAGCCTTGGCGCGGCTCGCGCAGGAAACCTTGCCACGCTACGAGGCGGACAACGGCGCCTTGACCGCTAAGCAACTCCAGGCCATCAAGAAACTTGAACCGCAAGGCCGCATGGTGACAAGCGAAAATCTCTTTGCGTGAGTAAAACGAACTGGTATTTCGCAACACCAAAACCAGGGGATATCGTTTGGTGCCGGTTTCCGGAGGGGAAGACGCTCTATCCGGCGCCGAAGGCCAGACCGGCATTGGTGTTGCGTGTCGGTCAGATCGCCGGTCAATCCGCTGTCGCGATTGCCTACGGAACGAGCCAAAAGGTCAATCGACTCTTTCCGGGTGAATTCGCCATCGTGCCTGCCGATGGGGCTGCGTACACAGCATCGGGACTAAGTTATCCGACCAAGTTCAATTTGGCACGTAGCGTCGAGCTTCCTTACAATGATCGTTGGTTCGCCGTCCCACCTGCCGCGCCGTTCGGCCAGCAACCCAAATTGGGGGTGTTACATCCCTCGCTGATGCGCCGGGCGCAGGCGGCTTTCAGGGCGGTTGGGCATAAGTAAAGAGCGGATTCGGAGTTCACGGAATGAAGCTCATTATTTCGTTTGCGATCGTTTTCGACACAACCAGCATACGAAATCGAATCCGGAGGATCGAGCTATGAAGTTAGGAAAGATTAAGACACAAAATCTTGAGGCCCTGGCCGAGGACTGGGGCATAGATTATCAAGTATTTAAGATTAAAAGTGAGCTCGTGGACACCATTAAGAGCTATTGCCGGGAGCATTCGATCAGCCAACGGAAGCTGGCATCGATGGTTCCAGGATTGACCCAGGACCGAGTCTCGAAGATCTTATCCGGGCAAGTCGGTCATATGACAATCGATAAGCTAATTGAGATCTTATCCGCGTTACGAATCAAGGTGGTCATTAAGGCAAAGGCAGCTTAAATACGGTTGTCTATTTTTCGTTCTTGTCTCTCAGCACGTAGGGCGGAAAAGCGCAGCGCCTTCCGCCGAAGGTCAACACATGCCATGATGGCGCGATGCCCGATGGTCGCCGGCACTGTTTACCCGGCGGCGCCCATTTTTTCACAGTCAATCTGCTGGAACGCCGCAGTGACTTGGTGATCCGGCATATTGCGCTTTTGCTTATGGCGGTACGCGCGGTTCGCCGCGCGAATCTGTTCCACATCGACGCTTGGGTGATCGACTGGCCGTATTCGACCTTTGATCGCTATGTCGATGTGGGGCTTTATCCTAAGGGTTGGGCAGGTAAGGTTCCCGATTTGCAGGCAGCGGAACGCAAGGAGAGTGAGGCCTAGCGGCGGAAGGCGCTGCGCTTTTCCGCCGTATGCGCTTTTTCGGCAGACCTCTCGCCCGCGCAACTCCATAGCGTGTTCCGAAACCGGATTGCGGATTCTTATCATATCACTGTTTCGTGATGTGATTATCGCATCAGCCCCGTAACGTTCCCACTGCGCGTCCGGGCCGCGACCGAGGCATTTGATCTTCTTCTCTTTTCGCAAGTCCGCGAGCGCCGTAGGGCCATACGCCATGGAAGGGGATGAAAACAAGATGTAGAATTTTGAGTATCAATTACCGGAGGACTTGTCATGGGCGCGAATCTCAAGCAAGAGTTGCATTCGCTCGCGGATCAGCTGCCGGATTGTGCAAACTGGGACGATGTGATCGGCAGTTGAAGCGAAGAGTGGGATAATAGCGCGTGAGTGCGACCTACGAATTCGATTGGGACGCCGATAAGGCAGCCGCCAACGAACGAAAGCATGGGGTACGCTTTGAGCAAGCGTTGACAATTTTCCGTGACCCCCTGGCTCTCACGGTCTATGATAAAGAGCATAGCGAGACGGAAGAGCGCTGGGCAACGATTGGTCTTGCTGAAGGCGGTTTAACTATCGTCGTAGTTCACACTTTCACCCCCAGGACCCCGGGCAATGCGCTCATTCGCCTGATCTCGGCGCGCGAAGCTACCAAGCGTGAACGGCAGCAATACGAAGACGGTTAACGAGCCGCGAGGCGGCTAAAGAGAGCAGACTATGAAACAGGAATACGACTTCTCTAAAGGCGAACGCGGGAAGTTCTATCGCCCCGATCTCAAGCTCATTCCGCCGGTGCACTTGGAGCCCCAAGTGCTCGAGTATCTCGCCGAGCGCGCCAAGGCCAAGGGTATCTCGCTCAACGAACTCGTCAATTCGCTGCTCAAGAAGGACATCGAACTGATTGAGACGGGGAAGTAGTGCTACGCTCGCCCGAATAAGAACGTTTTCCGGCTTCCCCACGAAGGATAAATTAAGAAATGGTCACGTCTTGCTTTTTGACATTTAACCTTCTAGTGCTTGGATAGGGCAGGCCACGGTCGCGTAATGCAGGTCGGGTGTCCGTTAATCTGAAGGGGTACAAGCTCGCGCCACATTTGCCGTCGCCTCAAACGTATGCACCGGATCAGTTACGCGGGTGGCTATCCTAGGATTTTCGCCAGTACCTCCGTTATCTCAGGTTCATCGTCTGTTGTGGTATCCTTAGATTTATGCACGCGCATTCCGTCCGAGTCGCAACCGATACCCGCAGGGAATCCCCGGCGGCGCAGTTGCACGGGCGCTCCCCAGTGTGCTTCCCTCATCTGTCCGAGGGATATACCCCTACGCGATGGCGTATTCCCGCCTAAATCGGCTTCACTTACATGTGGCAGGTCGCGCGTTCGCCGCGATGCTTTCCGGGCGGTACGGGCTATGCCTACCGAACGAAAAAGCGGGTATCTAAACGGGTATAATACCCCGCATAGATACAGATTAAACAAACCAATCAATATGTTAATACATTTATGCTGCTGATGATCGACAATTACGATTCATTCACTTATAACCTGGTGCAATATCTGGGCGAGCTGGGTGAGGACGTGCGCGTGTTCCGCAACGATCAAATCACGCTTAAGCAGATCGCCGATCTGGCGCCGGAAAAAATCGTGATTTCCCCCGGCCCGTGTACGCCGAATGAAGCCGGTGTCTCGGTCGATACCATCCGCGAATTTGGAGGCAGCATTCCCATCCTCGGCGTATGTCTCGGGCACCAAAGTATCGGCCAGGCCTACGGCGGGGAAATCGTGCGCGCCAAGCGACTCATGCATGGCAAGACCTCGCTGATTCAGCATACCGGACAGGGAATATTCAAGAGTCTGCCCAGCCCATTTACCGCGACGCGCTATCATTCGCTGGTGATCGAGCGCGCGAGCCTGCCGGATTGCCTGGAGATTACCGCCTGGGCCGAGGACGGCGAGATTATGGGAGTGCGGCATAAACAGTACCCGGTCGAAGGCGTTCAGTTTCACCCGGAATCGATTATGACCGAGAATGGTCACGACTTACTGGACAACTTTTTGAAGAGCTGAAGGGGGAGATATGAAGATTGCGACCGCGGTTCGCGCAGGAATGGAGCGCCGTTTCGGCCTGTGCACATGCGCGCATGTGGGCGGTCATGACGGCATGAGCAATAATCACTGACGGTAACGAGATCGAGGAGGCTATATGTCTATCACTCCGCAAGAGGCGCTGCAGCGCATAATCGAGCACCGTGAAATCTTTCACGAGGAGATGCTTGGGTTGATGCGCGCCAT
>DATGVQ010000116.1:0-10810 GCA_035300145.1 Acidiferrobacterales bacterium
CGCCACTCTCTGCCCGCTGCTTTTGGCGGAACATTGTTCGGCATGCCCTGGGAGCGGTACGGCTAATAAGCTAGTCACCAAAAGGCCGGTAACGGTAAGCAGGTGAAATTGGCGCACAGGCATGATTAAGAATCCTCAGATTCCAATGGCGCTACCTTAAGCGCCCGGTTCATTCACGATGAGCAAAACTCAAGAGATTCGGCCTCGCTTTTTCTGCCTTTCTTGGGGTATACCACTGGTGCTTAAGGTAGTGCCATTCCTATCTGAACCGCCTGTTGGCTCCGCGTGACATTTCCCTGTTAATTCCCTGTTATCTCCTGTTCCGATGCGTATTCAAAATGGGCTGGATGACTGGAGATCGGCTCTGGGCGCGGGTTTCCGCCGGGTAGGGCGTAAATTGAGGCGTCAATAATCACGAAATTCCCTGTATTTTTCCCTGCTAGCAGGGAATTTATGTCAGAGCACAATGGCGCTACCTTAAGCATAGACTCCGTGGCGACTCAAGAATTAATCGTGCGCACGGCACGCTACGCTTGCTGCCTTTCTTGGCATGGGTATCTACACATCTCGAATAGATCGTCATTCCCGCCCCCGATCGAGTCGAGGGCAGGCTCCAGCGGGAATCCAGATACCCCGCGTCAATACTGGATTCCCGCTTGCGCGGGAATGACAGTTGGGTGTTGCGGTGCGATTGGGCGGTTCCTTCAGAATCATTGGGTTGATGAATTGTGTAGATACCTATGCCCTCCGGGGAGAGCGAAGCGAGGGGGGCGAAGCCGGCGGGGATGAGGGGCGCGGTCCACGAATGCGACAACAATGGAGCGCAATCCAGGTCACGGCGAAGGTCCCCGGATTTCGGCGCTACGCGTCTTCATCCAGGCTACGACAGGAAGGCAAGAGGGATGGCGCGGTACCTAACATAGATAAAGTTATTTATAGGACGCAACATTAGCATATACCCCTCCCCTTCCTATGTTCTTGCTGTTATTTCCGCGATTCCTCCCTGGGAAACGCGCCTATTACCATTGGCGTTAAAACCTAATTAGTGGAAATAAGCAGGGTGAGGAATTGCCACAGCACACGCTCGGTGAGACCCCAGATAACATAATCACCATGGCGAAAACAGCGCCCCCGCCACGGCTTCCCGCGCACCTCCAGCGTCGTTTCCGTCCACAGCGACGGCTCGCGCAGGCGCGCAACCGGCAGCCAGAACGTCGCCGCCACCTCGGCGCTTGGCGCGATCTCGATGTCGCCGCTTACGGCCGCGACGAACGGCGTTACGACTACCGATGGCGCGCCCGGCGACAAAGGCCGCACCTCGTCGAGCTGTCCGAGTATGCGCCCATAGCGCGTGAGATCGATACCTGTTTCTTCTCTCGCCTCACGGATCGCGGTCTGCTCCAGCGACGCGTCGCATGGCTCTTGGCGTCCTCCCGGAAGCGCGACGTTTCCGCTCCAGGGATCCCCTGAAAATTCGGCGCGATGGATCATCAACAGCTCCAGCGCGTGGCCTACGGTCAGGCGCATAATGAGCGCAACGGCGGCGCGCCGCATGCCGTCAGTGGCCGCGAGCGGAGGCGCTATGGGCCGTTCGCGCAATACCTGCGCCAAACGGGCGACATCGGGGTGCGCCAAAATGACGTGGATGTTACTCATAAAACCCTGCCATACGTTAGCCGCCAACAAACAAAAAAGGGGCGAGTGCCCCTTTTTAATAAACCGCATGCATGAACTTATTCTTCTTAGGAGGCTCCTTCCAACGCCTTCATGCTCAGGCGGATCCGGCCTTGTTTATCGACCTCGAGGACTTTTACCCGCACACTTTCGCCTTCGCTGAGTTTATCGCTGACATTTTCCACGCGTTCGTTGGAGATTTGCGAGATATGCACCAGTCCATCCTTGCCGGGCAGAATCGTCACAAACGCGCCGAAATCCATGAGCTTCGCGACCTTGCCTTCATAGATCATGCCGACTTGCACGTCGGCGGTGATCTGCTCGATGCGCCGGCGCGCTTCCTGGCCGGCGGCATTATCCACCGACGCGATCTTAACCGTGCCGTCGTCTTCGATATCAATCGTAGCACCGGTTTCTTCACATAGCGCGCGAATGGTGGAGCCGCCTTTGCCAATCACATCGCGGATCTTTTCTGAATTGATTTTGAAAGTAATAATGCGCGGCGCGTATTCCGACATCTCCGCGCGCGGCGCGGCAATGGCTTGGTTCATGATTTTTAAAATATGCAGCCGGCCTTCTTTTGCCTGGTGCAGCGCCACTTCCATGATCTCTTTGTTGATACCTTCAATCTTGATGTCCATCTGCAAAGCGGTAACGCCATCGGCGGTGCCCGCTACTTTGAAATCCATATCGCCCAAATGATCCTCATCGCCGAGGATATCGCTTAATACCGCAAAACGATTTTCTTCCTTAATCAAGCCCATGGCAATTCCGGCGACCGGCGCCTTAATTTGTACGCCTGCGTCCATTAAAGACAGACTGGTGCCGCACACGGTCGCCATTGAACTGGAGCCATTGGACTCGGTAATTTCCGCCACCACACGCAATACGTAGGGGAACTCCGCCATGCCGGGCAATACCGCCAGGATGCTGCGTTTAGCCAATCGGCCGTGGCCGATTTCCCGCCGCTTGGGGCTGCCGACTCTACCGACTTCGCCTACACAAGAAGGCGGAAAATTATAATGCAGCATAAACGGCTCTTTGCGCTCGCCCTCGAGCGCATCGATAATTTGCGCGTCGCGGCCGGTGCCGAGCGTAGTCACCACCAGAGCCTGGGTTTCACCGCGGGTAAACAAGGCGGAGCCGTGCGTACGGGGCAATACGCCGATACGAACGGTAATGGGGCGCACGGTGCGGGTATCGCGCCCGTCGATACGCGGGGCGCCGCCGAGAATTTGGCCACGCACGACTTTCTTCTCAATGTTTTTGATCGCATTGTTGATCGCCTCGATCTCATCCGGGCCCATGTTCTCATTGCCAAGCTTAGCTATCACCTGCTGGCGAATAGCGGCGAGTTTTTCCTGGCGCGTGAGCTTTTCGCGAATTTGGTAAGCGGCGATGATCTCGGCCTCGGCGATCTTGGCAATAGAGTCTGTTAAGGTATTGTCTTTTTCCGGCGCCTTCCATTCCCATGGCTGCACGCCGGCCTGTGCGGCCAGCTCGCGGATCGCGCCGATCGCTACGCGCATTTGCTCATGCCCAAACAGTACCGCGCCCAGCATCACCTCTTCCGGCAAGATCTTCGCCTCGGATTCAACCATCAACACCGCCTTCTCGGTGCCGGCCACGACTAAATCCAAACTCGATTCCTGCAATTGTTGATTGGTCGGATTAAGAAGATATTGGCCGTCTTTATATCCTACGCGCGCCGCGCCGATCGGACCGTTAAACGGGATACCCGAGAGCATCACCGCCGCGGAACTGCCGATCATCGCGACAATATCGGAATCGATATTGGGATCCATCGACATTACCGTGGCGATAATTTGCACTTCGTTGGTGAAACCTTTGGGGAACAGGGGGCGGAGGGGGCGGTCGATCAGGCGGGAGGTGAGGATTTCTTTTTCTGATGGGCGCCCCTCTCGTTTAAAAAACCCGCCGGGGATGCGGCCGGCGGCGTAGGTGCGTTCTTGATAATCCACCGTTAGGGGAAAGAAATCCTGGCCTGGGTTACTTTCTTTTACTCCGACCACCGTCACATGCACGACGGTGTCGCCCATACTCGCCATCACCGCGCCGCCGGCTTGGCGCGAGATCTCACCGGTTTCCAGCGTTACCGTATGCTGGCCATACTGAAAGGTTTTGGTAATTTTACTCAATGCTTTTTCCTCGGTTAATTGTTATTTACGCAGACCGAGGCGGGTGACCAAAGTGCGGTAACGCTCGTTATCGACGTGCTTTAAATAGTCCAATAATTTTCTGCGCTTGCTGACCATGCGCAATAACCCCTGACGTGAATGGTGGTCGTGCGCATGCTTTTGAAAATGCCCGGACAAATCCTCGATGCGCGCCGAAATCAGGGCTACCTGCACCTCGGGCGAGCCGGTATCGGTTTTATCAATCTGGTATTCTTTAATAACCTGGGCTTTCTGCTCCGCTTTGAGAGTCATCACTATCCTCACTTGCACCAATTTAGAACCTTTAGGCGGCGTATTCTAACTGCCTAACCCCTGTTCCTCAACCAATTTATTGGCCGATAGCAGAAGTTTCCGGCACCGCCAATAGGCGCTTAGGCGCAATGCGCCCATCGGCTAGAAATTGGCCGACACCTAAAAAACCGTTCTGTTCTTCATATAATCTCACCCAGCCGGCAGCGCGCTGCCCGCCTATGAAAACACTCTGACCGTGACGCAGCGCGGAAGCCATGGGTTGTGCTAAATAAACCGCCGGCAAGGCCATAATTGCCCGATCGATAGGGATCAAACGCGCCAGGCATTGGACGTGATCCATGGCCTTAAGGGCCGCCAAGTCCACCGCCTGTTCCGCGGAGAACCCGCCTATGGCTAGCCGGCGCAATTGCGTCACGTGCGCGCCGCAGCCTAACAACTGCCCTAAATCATGCGCCAGGCTGCGGATATAAGTGCCCTTACCGCAAAAAACCGCGATCTCCAGCTTAGCTTGCTGTAACTTCAACAATTTAAGCTCATGCACCGTTATCTTGCGCGCTGCTCGCTCGACGCTAAGGCCGGCGCGCGCGCGTTTGTAAAGCGGCTGACCTTGCTGCTTAATGGCGGAGTACATCGGCGGAATTTGCTCGCTATTTCCGACAAAGCTGCGCAAAGCCGGTTCAACCTCCGCCTGACCCACGGTCACCGGCCGGGTCGCTATGATCTCACCTTCGGCATCATAGGTCGTGGTCTCCTGCCCCAGCTCAATCTCAACCCAATAATGCTTATCGGCGTCCAGCAAAAATCGCGATATCTTAGTCGCCTCGCCCAAACAGATAGGCAATAGACCGGTGGCGAGAGGATCCAAACTCCCGGTATGCCCGGCTTTACAGGCATTAAAATGCCGCTTTACCTCCTGCAAAACGCGGTTGGAAGTCATGCCGCGCGGTTTATCGATCAACAGAATCCCGTTTACCGGCGCGCAATCCCGCGTTTTCTTACTCACCCTTACACCTTGTCGTCGCGGTCTTGCGCGCGGGCGCGATCGATTAAAGCGGAAATCGCCATACCCCGTTCCACCGATTCATCGTATAAAAAACGCAGTTCAGGAACGACGCGTAATTTAATCCGCCCGGCAAGCCGGCGGCGCACAAAACCCTCCGCCTTGTTTAACGCCGCCACAATCTCGTGTCCGCGCTCCCTGCCTACGAGATGGGTCACATAAACCTTGGCGTGGGACAGATCCGGAGCGACATCAACTCCGGTCAGGGTGGCTTTGGCCGTGCGCGGATCATTAAGCTCTCGCTGCATGAGCGCGGCTAACTCGCGTTTCAACAACGCCGCGACGCGGCGGGAGCGCCCGCCGGGAGATATTTGACTGGAATGTTTCCGCATAAATCAACTCAAAGTGAGCGCGCGACTTCCACTTTCTCGTAAATCTCGATCTGGTCTCCCACTTGCACATCATTGTAATTCTTTATACCGATACCGCATTCTAAACCGGCCTTGACCTCATTCACATCGTCCTTAAAGCGGCGCAATGAATCGATCTCGCCTTCGAATATCACTACATTATCGCGCAGTACGCGCACCGACCGATTGCGCCGCACCACGCCTTCCAACACATAGCAACCGGCAATCGCGCCGAGCTTGGGGGTCTTAAATACATCGCGCACTTCCGCTAAGCCGATAACCTGCTCCTTAATCTGCGGCTTCAACATGCCGGCCATCGCCGCCTTGATCTCGTTCACCGCATCATAGATGACATTGTAGTAATGGACATCCACGCCCTCGCTTTCAATCAGGCGCCGGGCGCCCGCATCCGCGCGCACATTGAACCCGATGATAATGGCCTGTGACGCCACCGCTAAATTCACATCCGATTCGTTAATGCCGCCGACCATGTCATGCACAACTTTTACTCTGACCTCATCGGTAGATAGCTTCTCCAACGATTCGGTCAGCGCCTCAATTGAACCCTGAACATCGGCCTTAATGATTAAATTGAGCGTCTTCGCGCCTTCCTGCATTTGTTGGAACATATTGGAAAGCTTGGATGCCTGCTGGCGGGCGAGCTTAACTTCCTTGTACTTGCCCTGGCGGAATAAGGCGATCTCGCGCGCCTTGCGCTCACTTTCCACGACAATGGCTTCTTCGCCGGCGTTAGGCACTCCCGACAATCCTTGTACTTCCACCGGGATCGACGGTCCCGCCTCTTTAATAGTGCGGCCGGTTTCGTCATTCATCGCGCGTACGCGGCCGCTCTCACGGCCGGCAAGAATGATATCGCCCTTACGCAAGGTGCCCTGTTGCACCAGAATCGTCGCTACCGGTCCACGGCCTTTATCCAAACGCGCCTCGACCACCAGCCCGGAAGCGGGGCCGGTGTTAACCGCTTTCAGCTCCAATACTTCGGCTTGCAACAACACCGCATCGAGCAGCTCCTCGATACCTTGCCCGGTTTTGGCGGAGACCTGCGCAAACATCTCCGCACCGCCCCATTGCTCCGGCACGACTTCGTGCGCAACCAGTTCCTGTTTCACGCGCTCCGGCTCGGCCTCCGGCTTATCGATTTTGTTTATCGCCACCACAATCGGCACGCCGGCGGTGCGCGCATGATGGATCGCCTCAATGGTTTGCGGCATGACGCCGTCGTCGGCAGCCACCACCAGAATGACCAAATCCGTCGCCTTGGCGCCGCGCGCGCGCATCGCGGTGAACGCCTCATGGCCGGGGGTATCGAGAAAAGTGACAACACCTTTCGGCGTCTCCACGTGGTACGCGCCGATGTGTTGGGTAATGCCACCGGCCTCGCCGCTGGCCACTTTGGTCTTGCGGATGTAATCGAGCAGAGAGGTCTTGCCGTGATCCACGTGCCCCATTACGGTTACCACCGGCGGGCGCGGTTCCGGCACCCCACCGGATTTTTCCCCGGTTAAAAGCGCCTCCGGATCGGACGGTTTGGCAACGCGCGACACATGGCCCATCGCTTCCACTACAATCGCGGCGGTGTCGCGATCTAAAACTTGATTGATGGTCACCATGCTGCCCAGCTGCATTAACGCTTTAATCACCTCCGCCGCCTTTACCGACATCTGTTGCGCCAACTCCGCCACGCTAATTGCCTCGGGCAGCAACACTTCACGCACAATCGGTTCCGTCGGCATTTCAAACGCGTGCTGGCCCGACATGCTGGTCACCACGTGTTTTTTGCCGAGGGTGCGCGCCTTTCGCCGGACCTTCTTATTATCCGCGACATGTAATTGGGAGCGCTCACCGTGCTTATCCGGCTTGGCGCCTTTTTTGGCTTTGTCCGCAGGCAGCGCGCCCGGCTGGCGGGTGTCGGCGGGTTTCTTGCCTTCCGGTACGCCGGTGGGCGCTTGTATTTCCGCCGGCGCGATCGAAGCCGGTTCAGTGGCTTTCGCTACCGATTCCGAAGCAGCCGCTTGGGCCGCCGCCGCTGGTTTTTGCGCCGGCGCCTTCGGAACGAGTTTAGCGGCTTCTTCCCTTCTCGTTTGGTGGACGCTCTCCGGCTTACCGGCAGGTTCTATTAAGCGGGCTTGCGCCGTCGTTTCAGCGCGTGCCTGATCTGCTTTCGCGCCGCGCGCCGGCTCGGGTTCCGGTTGGGCTGGCGCCGGCGGCTCTTCAATTTCACTGCGTTTCACGAACGTCCGCTTCTTGCGCACCTCGACCTGCACCGTGCGCGCATGGCCAAAGCGGGAGCTTTGCGTGATCTGGCTGGTGGACTTTTGTTTCAAAACCACCTTTTTAGTCGCCGCCCCTTCCGCGCCGTGATGCGTGCGCAGAAAACCCAGTAAAACCATTTTCTCTTCATCGCTCAGAACGTCTTCGCTTTTTTTATGGTGAATGCCCGCGGCGACCAGTTGCTGCAGCAACTTATCGGAAGGAATCCCGATCTGCGCGGCAAAGCTTTTGACGGTTATCTGTGTCATATTTTCGATTTAAGCCTCTGGTTTGGCAAACCACGGCGCGCGCGCCGCCATGATCAGCTGCTTGGCGCGCTCTTCGTCAAAACCTTCTATGTCCAGTAATTCATCCACCGATTGCTCGGCAAGATCCTCCATCGTTTTAATGGCATGACTTGCCAGCAAGCGCGCGGTGTGCTCGTCCATACCCGGCATCTCCAGCAGATCCCGGCTGGGCTCGGCCATGTCGATTTTCTCTTCCAATGCGATCTCCTTGGTCAGTAATACATCGCGCGCGCGATTGCGCAATTCCTCGATCAACTGCTCGTCAAACTCTTCAATCGTCGCCATTTCCTGCTTAGGCACATAGGCGACTTCATCTAACCTGGTAAAACCTTCCTGCACCAGAATATTAGCGATATTTTCATCCACGCCTAATTGATCCATAAAGGTCTTGACTGCCGTCGCGGCTTCGGTGGCGCCTTTAGCATTGGCCGTCTCTTCCGTCATGATATTAAGCTCCCAACCGGTCAACTCGGATGCCAGCCGTACATTTTGCCCGCCGCGCCCGATCGCCTGGGAAAGCTTGGCTTCATCCACAATCACGTCCATGCTGTGCAGCTCTTCATCCACGACGATAGACAGCACTTCCGCCGGGGCCAAGGCATTAATGACGAACTGCGCCGATTCCGGCGACCATTGAATAATATCGACCCGCTCGCCGCCTAATTCGTTCGACACACTCTGTACGCGTGAGCCGCGCATACCCACGCAAGCGCCGATCGGGTCAATACGCGGATCCTTTGAGTTAACCGCGATCTTGGCGCGCAGTCCGGGATCACGCGCGGCGGCGCGGATTTCGATCATGCCCTCGCCCGCCTCCGGCACTTCCAATTTAAATAACTCGACGAGCAATTGCGGCGCGGTGCGGCTTAAAAACAATTGTGGACCGCGCGGGGTGGAATAGACATCTTCCAGATAGGCGCGGATGCGATCGCCCGGGCGCAGGTTTTCGCGCGGGATCATGGCCGATTTCGGCAGCAAAGCTTCGGCGCTGCCAAGCTCAAGAACGGCATCGCCGCGCTCCAGGCGCTTGACCACGCCGGTAACCAGATCCCCCTGGCGCTGCTTATATTGCGTCACGATCTGCTCGCGCTCCGCCTCGCGCACTTTTTGCACGATCACCTGCTTAGCGGCCTGCGCGGCGATACGCCCGAATGTGACCGGCTCCAGCGGCTCTTCGATATAACCGTCGACCTGAGCTTCAGGGTCACGCTTTAACGCCTCGCTTAAGGTAATCTGGCGTTCCGGAAATTCCATCGGCGCATCATCCGCGATAATTTGCCAGCGGCGGAACGTATCGTAGTCGCCGGTCTTGCGCTGAATGGCTACGCGCGCGTCAATATCCTCTTTATGGCGTTTGCGCGTCGCCGTCGCCAGCGCCGCTTCCAGCGCCTGGAAGATCACGTCCCGCTCCACACTCTTTTCGCGTGATACCGCGTCCACCACCATCAAAATTTCACTCGCCATAAAAACCTCTCCGGCCGCGTCAGAACTGCGGCACTAACCTGGCTTTTTCGATATTTTCGAATGCCAGCTCATAAGACTCTTTATCCAGCTCCAGCACGATATGATCGCCTGCTATCCCCTTCAGGCGGCCGGTGAAATTCCTGCGGCCTAATATCGGCTGAAACAGCTTTACCCTAATATCCGCGCCCGTGAACCGTTCAAAATCCTTGCGTTTTACCAAGGGCCGGTCCAGGCCGGGCGAGGACACTTCCAGCGTATAGTGGCCGGGAATCGGGTCCTCCACGTCCAGCACCGCGCTCAACTGGCGGCTAACCATAGCGCAATCCTTGACATTAATCCCGCCCGGGCTGTCGATATAAACGCGCAGCAACGTCTGGCTCCCGCTGCCGGTTAATTCGGCGTCAATCAATTCAAAACCCAAGGCTTCCACCCCGGGCTCCAGTATTGCGCGCAGGCCGGCCACATTACCTCGCATTTGCACTAACCCATAAACGCAAAAGTGGGCGCGCAGCCCACTTTCTTTTTGAAGACTTAAGGAAGCTTAATTGCTGTCATTCCGAACCGCCGTTAGGCGGTGAGGAATCCGGCAAATACGGCTTAATCAGAGCATCCTTTAATTATGCAATTGGATTATAAGGATTTTTCCATAAAATTCAACGGGAATTAACGCGCCGGCTTGGCGCATGGCGGTTGAGAGCAATACCTAAAATTACGACCAAAGAACGCCGCTCGCCCGGATTACCTTGAAAAACTTAGCGGCGCTCTGTAAACTTCGCCGTCCTATTGCGGGGTGGAGCAGTCTGGCAGCTCGTCGGGCTCATAACCCGAAGGTCGTAGGTTCAAATCCTACCCCCGCTACCATAATAATAAGCATCCTCAGAAATGGCGGCGTTATTTAGTTGCTTAACGTCACCCTCCACTAACAAAAATCAAAATTGACTTTATCACCGACCACAACAAACCCATCAAGATCTAGCTGAAATTAATTAATCCATTCATTCAGATAGATAGGATTGAGTTTTCGCAAAATAGGAGTCACGGGCGCAAGATGATGCCTCACGCCTGGCGCAACTGGTGGCATATTAGACATACACGTCGAAACGCATGAAAATACTCGTGCTATCAATCCTTACGATAGCCTTCGACCTAAGTGGGGGACCCAATGGAATATACCTTCAAGAAACATCCGGTATCCGATGTCGAAAATTTTTGGCTTGAGGAAGTTGCGAAAGC
>DATGVQ010000117.1:0-9023 GCA_035300145.1 Acidiferrobacterales bacterium
GCGAAACGCAAAGCAAGGTCGATATGCCGTTGCGCGCGCGACGTATCCTCCTGCAGCATCGCCGCCCACGCGGTATTATAATGATACATGCAGGCATCCACTCGGCGGGATTCCACTACGGTGGAGGCCATTTTTTGTAGATAGGTCTCGGCAGTAGCGGTATCACCCGCGTTTAGCGCGTTGGCTAGGGCCTGGGAAAAAAGTTGTGAATTCCACACCAGGATGCCGGTACTGTGTGCGATCTCCAACCCCTCCGCGACCGTTCTCAGGCAAAGGTCGTGGCGCGCCATCCGCACCTGATAGACTGCCTCGACGATTTTCCCTGTGATCCGGGCCAATGGCGGCACATCGATGGAGGACGTCAATTTCTGTAGGGCGGCGACAACCCATTCCGCACCGGCATGATCGCCGACCCACAAATAGTAGAGTTCTAGATAGGTGTAGATGAAGCTTTTCGCCCGCATATCCGTGCTGCGTTGCGCGACTAAGAGCACTCGATCGAGCCACATCCGCATCTGCGGATGCTGGGGTTGTCTCAGAGTCAATACGAAAAACATGCTTACCGTGATACGCGCCTCGATGTCCGCCGAAGGCGGCGCCGCATATTCTCGCAGGAGTTCATCCAACATGCCGATCCAGTAATCCGCTTGCACGAATTCGTTCCATCCGTAAATAATGGCGTCCATCACTCCCGACCAGGATAGGAATAAACCTGTGGAATCTTTTCCGGCCCGGAAAAGCGTAAAGGCGCGTTCGAAGCAGCGTTGACTGTCACTCGGATCGAACGGCAAGCGGCAGACCCCAAGCCAATACTCCAACCAGGGATCGCGCGTGCGGAGGTCTTCGGGGATGCCGCGCAGCCATCCCTCGATCGTCTGCGTGCGACCCTGCGAAATAAAAAGCGGGGCGTGCCTGCCGATCAACCGCGCGAGCATCGCCCAATCCTGGGCCGCGTGCAGGAGGTCCGCTGCGGCTTCCACCTGGCCGTCTGTTTCCAGCAATGCGGCCGCGTTCTGTTGCAACGCCGCCAGACGCTCGGGCGGTAACAGCTCTTTCGAGCGCGCGCGCAGGAATTCCTGAAACAGCGGATGGTACTGATAAACCGGTTCCGCCTGGAGGTGTTTTACCGTGAAATAATTTTTGCGGCTCAAGTCGGATAAAATGCGGCCGGCGTGGCGCTGGCCGGTGAGCTGCTCCACGGTTTTGACGTTTAGCATCGGTAGAAATGCGGTCTGAAGCAAAACCTCTTGGGTTTTGCGGTCGCTCTTGTCGAAGATCTCTCCGGCGAAATAGTCAAAGATGGCTTCCGGCGTCAAATTAAGCGCGGCCTGAGGTTGAGAATTTTCAATCTTGGTTCGCTCCAACATCAATACCAGCCCGGCTACCCATCCTTGTGTTCTGGCGTACAGTTGTTGCAGCATTCCCGCGGGCAGTCTGTTTTGCCCGCGTAACCGGGCGATGCCGCAGAATTCTTCGAGCGTCAGTTTGAGCGCCTCCCCATCCAGGATCTCCAGGTCGCCGCTCGCCAGGAACCGCGCGAACGCCGGCGGCGGTGCGCTGCGGCTCAGGACCATGACATTGCCGCCCACCGGCAGCCCGTCCAAACCGTCCTTGAGCACTTCCTGTAACGCGGCGTTCGCCGCAACCTGCTGATAATTATCGAAGACCAGGATGAAAGGCGGCTTTAAGCGGCTGTAGAGCTCTTGAAAATAACGCCGGGTAAAGGCATTGAGGCCGGCGCGGTACTCCGGCGTAAAATGGGGCAGGGGTTTGCGTTTGCGCGGAGCGGCTTTTTTTGCGGCCAGCCCCAGGTAGTGAAAGAAAGCGGCGATATCCACATCGCCTTCATCGATCTGATACCACAGGCACGCGAGTTTTCGGCGAGCGATATAGTCCGCTACCAGCGTGGTCTTGCCCGCGCCCGGCGGCGCGACCACCCAGATGATCTTGCGCGCTTGATCCAACCGCCGCAACAAGCGCGTGCGCGCCAATACTTGTTCGGGTTGCGGGCGCGTGATCTTGGCGAGAGCGTGCGGTACTGGCTTACGCTTGGACAACATTACCAATCCCCCCTCTCGTAAGTTTAGCAAAGGCTTGGCGGAGCGATCGATCTTTAGCCGCCTATTGACGTGGTCCTAGTTTAGTGGACACTCGGTTAAGCCACTTTCTTCTTCTCTCGAACTTCATTCGACGACGTAGCCCAGGACCGAATGACGCCGCAGCGCGCCCACCCCCAGCAGCACATTACCCCACCGTCATCAGTAGTACCAGCAATTTACTGTAGCTCATCTTGAACTCAGCTCCCAGCGCCGGCACCACGTCGGATAAAGCGAGGTCAAGATGTGCGAGTAGCCAGGCCGATATTGGAAAAGAATTGCGAGATACGCGCGGAGGCGGACACCGCTCTCCTATCTCCCTGCTTGCTCTACTTTAGGTATTTTTCCAAACTATCGAGGCAGCCGTTCCATCCGCCTTCATGCTTGTTGCGAATATCTTCGGTTGGCAGAAATTCATGCGTTAGGGTTAATTCGGTAGCATCGCCCAGCTCTTTAAACTCGATTGTTACCAACGAATTCTGAATCATTGATGAATTCTAGGTGAAGACCAGTTTTTCCGGCGGTTTGATTTCCTTATATTCCCCGTATTGGGTAAAAGTATTCTTCTCCTCGCTATGCATCTCGATTTTATAACTGCCACCGACTTTCAGTTCGTTGCTGACGGACGCGCTCCAGTTCGGCGCGACGAAAAACCAATTGCGCATGAGTTCCGGCTTGGTCCATGCCTCAAACACCTTCTTACGTTCCGCTTTAATAATACGTCTGATTCTGACAACAGGTTGGTTCATGATGATTTTCTCCTATTTTTTTCTGAGTTTCTTCTTTCCGGTCTTTTTCACCTTTTCCGTTTCCAGCAAAAATTCTTCCAGTGCATCAAGGCGTTCGTTCCAGAATTCCTCAAGACGGCCGATCAAAGCATGTGCTTCGGAAAGAGGCGCAAAATTCATTTTGAAATGATGGATGCGCCCGTCTTTTGTACGGGTCAGCAGCTTTGCGTTTTCCAACACTTTGAGATGTTTTGAAACCGCGGCCAGCGACATGTTGAACGGCTTGGCGACCTCGGTCACGTGACAATCTTCTTTGGCTATCCGAAGCAGAATCGCCCGGCGCGTAGAATCGGCCAGCGCATGAAAAACTTGATCTAAAGATCCCGAGCTATATTCAACCATATGGTTAAATATATGCCGGTTTGAATATAAATTCAACCGTATGCCTGAAAAAGTCCATGGATGGACTTTTTCAGAGCTTCCTTCAAATGAATTTTAAAGGCAGGATTATCGCGCAGCACACCGCTTTGATGGGCGCCACCTAAAGCAGCGCATAGCGCCATCTGCTGCAGCAGCCGAACTGCACTGCTGTAGCATAAGGCTCCTCGGGGTTAAAGTGACTTTAAGTATTCGACCAGCTCGTTGGTTTCTTCCTCGCTTAATCTTAATCCAAAAAAGTCGTTGTAGTGCTGGACCACATCGCGCAACGTGGCAAAACGTCCATCATGGAAAAAGCCGTCTTTCTGGTGGGTCCAGAGCCCTTTCAGCGGCGAAGTCCGATAGCGTTTATCCGGCGCTCGATTTGCTTGGAAGTCGTCGATGCCGATTTCCGCGGCCGTATGCATATTCCAACCCGGCTCGGTGAAGATCGGCGGCACATGGCATCTGGCGCACTGCGCGCGGCCATTAAATAGAGCTTCCCCGCGCGCTGCCGCCCCCGGGTTGAAACTACCTTTGGGTGGTGTCGGCGCGGCAATGGCGAGCTGGTAAAACTGCAGCGCGCCGAGTTTGGGGGTAATCAAATCAGGATTGTTCCGCACATTTCCAAATCCGTTGCGGGCGGCAACCGGGAATTGCGCCGCATCGTTCAAGCGCGGGTCGTAGAATACTCCCTTGCCGTGCATTTCGAGATTGGCGACAAAAGCGTTCCAGTGCGTGACCGAACCCCAGCCGGTCCAGGTGTGGAGATTTACGCCGGCCAGGCCGAAGGCGGGCGGGATCAAGGTAGCGGCTGATTTTCCGTCTGGACGAAACGCCATGCCGTCCATGAAGAGTTCAGCGTCAAATTTCCCCGGACCCCAACTGTTGAGCACCGCGGACACGGTCGCCACAGGGACGCCCAGAAGATCGGCCACCGGCTGCAAGTTTGGGGCGAGGGCTACGATCGCGCCGACGTTAAGATCATCGTTAGCCCATGCGTCGAGTCGATGACCAATGCCAGGGGCGAATGAATCATCGACCTTGGAGTGGCACAAGGCGCACTGAATACCCATCGACTGTAGTTGCTTTCCGTCTTTATTAAAAATGCCGGTTAGTCCCACTACCGCATTCAGCTTAAGCAGGGCGAGGGTGACCGCTGGATCATCCAGATTAACCGCGCCGGCTTTTAATTGATCCACCAGCGCCCGCGGCAACGCGTCGACATCTACTTTTAAGCCGACCGCCAATGCGGTCTTGGGACTCACGCCCGGTCCCACGCCGCCAAGCTTGGCGCCCTCAATAGCCTGATGAAGGTGCAAGCTGTCGCCCCAAAAAGCTTCATCACCGAACGTGTCGAAGCGAAAGGTTTGCATGCCCTCGACTAGCATCTTTTGCGCGTTTTTAGCAATTGGGTTATTGGGATCTAAGCTTGATTTTCCTTTTTCCGCTGCATACGCAACCACTAACCCTGTCAGTAAAAAAAAGGAAAGCATTATTTTTAAATGGTTTTTCATATTAATCTCCTCGTTGTAAGCCTAGTTTTTCGGCAATTTATCCCTTCCGCTCCAAGCGCTCTGTACGCTCGCGCAGGCGATAATTTTAACCAATGAGCTATCAAAAACAATATCGGACTGATGGGGTTATATTTATCATTTTGTTATATCATTCAATCAGATGGCTATATCCGTTGCCGTTCATGCTCACGCGCAGTTCGTCCAATTATTCCGGACCAATAAATCGTTCTCACCGGTCAGGCATTAAAGTGCTCCCGGCGAAATTGTTATTTTCCCGGGTTGTGTGTTTGAATGACTGTTGTATCAACCGGGGTTTCTTGATGAACAATAAAAAGGATAAAACAACGCCGAGCCAGATCGCGCAAAATAGAAAAGCCTGGCATGACTACTTCATCGAGCAGAAATTTGAAGCGGGCATGGCGCTAATGGGATGGGAAGTGAAGAGCCTGCGCGATGGACGCGCGCAACTGAAGGAAAGCTATGTCATCATCCAAAAAGGCGAGATTTTTCTGTTCGGGGCGCACATCTCTCCGCTCGTGTCCGCCTCAACGCACGTGCACCCGGATCCCACTCGCACGCGCAAGCTGCTGCTGCATCAGGAAGAAATCAATAAGCTGATCGGTGCCGTGGAGCGTAAGGGCTACACCCTAATTCCCTTATCCCTCTACTGGAAAAAAGGCAAGGCCAAGCTCGAAATCGGCCTGGCCAAGGGTAAGCAGTTGCACGATAAACGCGCAACGATCAAGAAGCGTGAGTCTGAGCGCGAAGCCCAGCGCGCTTTGAAAACGCGCTAATAGGCGTTCAGCAAAAACCCCGGCTTCTGGGCCAAGTTATCTAAAAAATCGCTTACCGATTAATGCCAAAATAGCGAACAAAAACGCCGGCAACCAAATCCAAATGAATTCGCTCGTCAAAACCGTCAGCCCTCTGTCGCTGAAGAATGGGCCTATCCCCAGGGGTGAAACCTCAATCGGACGAAACGGAAAAAAGTAACGCGTATTGTCAAACGGGGCAAAGAAGGCCACGCCGCGGCCACCATTGGTCATCCCATCCAGCATGCCGTGCGACGCCGTTGCCAAGAAAAAGAACAACCATAAGGATGTGCGCAAACCGTCCCACTGTCGATGGTGGAAAGCGCCGATCACAATAATTCCACCTAATAAAGCGGCAAACACAAATGAATGGGTAAACCCCCGATGTCCGAGCAAGGGATCATGCCCCATGCCGAAGCGAAAACTGATCACATCGATATCCGGTATCGCCGCACAGAGTGCCGCCAACATCCAGAACTTAAGGGACGCGTTCTCAGGCCGAAACGCCGTACCAAGCGCCACCGCGGCAATAGCATGGGAAAAAATGAAGCCATAGTTGTGATCACGGAGCATGACAATTCATCCACACGCCGTCAAGAAACCAAAAGGGGTTGCTAAGGCGGCGAAAAACATGGCGGGGAACTTAACCGGAAGTTATACTGTCTGCGTGTAAGACTTTTGGGGGCGACATGGCTTCGACGTGGGTCGCGAAACCTCCAGGGCATGCCGAGGTGCAGAGTTCCTCGTAAATCCAGCTGCAAACTATAGTTGCCAACGAAGACAACTACGCCTTAGCGGCTTAATCCCCGCTAACCTCTTACCCGGTTTCTCCTGTGGGTTGGGATAAGGGGTCGACGCACATAGGATCGCGCTCCGCTGTGCCTGTTAGCGGGGCGTTAAACTCAAGCAGGCTCAGCTTGCCGATTTTCCTGTCTGTCGGAAAACGGTGAGTCAAACCAAAGACAGACTACGCATGTAGAACTGGTAGGCAGAGGGCTTGCGGACGCGGGTTCGATTAACAACATGGTCGCCCCTGCTCGTAAGAGCAGGGTGAAAACGGGGCTCATTCGGCGAACCCTGACGGCGTCTCGGAATATGTGGTTGTCCGGGACGGCATGGCAACGCCGAGGGGTGGAGATAGGGCTAACCTTCTCCGCCCTGTAGAGACTCATAGGCTCGCTGAGTCGGACCGACCGAGCGGGTACTAGGATTCGCGGAAACGTTTCATTCCTCGAATAATACGCCCCGCACCTGACCACTCATTGAGTGGTCAGGTGAAGGCATAGTCCAGCCCGTATCGAAAGATACGGACCAACTGTCCCGCCGCCTCCACCAATTTAGTGTCTATGCGCCCGTGATGGCGTGCGGCGCGGGTTTGTCTATCCCGTCAAGCACTGGAAGCTTGCGTCGCTGCCGCAGAAACTGCGTGCATTCGGGTGCCGGGAGCGGGCGCGAGAAATAATAGCCCTGCATTTCGTCACAACCGTTGGATGCAAGAAATGCGAGCTGCTCCTTCGTCTCCACCCCCTCGGCGATGACTTTCAGATTCAGGCTGTGCGCCATGGTGATCACCGCCAGCGTGATCGATGCGTCATCGGCTTGGTCAGGAAGGCCGGTGACGAACGAACGGTCGAGCTTGAGGAAATCGATGGGGAAGCGCTTCAAGTAGCTCAGACTCGAATAGCCGGTGCCGAAGTCGTCGATCGCAATTTGCACGCCCTGCGCTTTCAGCTCGCGCAGCGTGACTATGGTGTCCTCCGCGTTCTGCATTGCGGTGCCTTCGGTGATCTCGACTTCGAGAAAGCGCGCGTCTACCGCATACTCGTTCAGGGCTTTGTCGACTACCGCGCAGATGTCCCGGTGCTGGAACTGCTTGGGCGAAAGATTGACCGCGATCGGCACCGGCGCAACGCCGGCCTGCTGCCACGCGCGTATTTGCTCGCAGGCGGCATGTATCACCCATTCGCCGACAGGTACGATCAGCCCCGAATCCTCTAGCAGCGGAATGAACTCCCCCGGCGGCACAATTCCCTTATCCGGATGCTGCCAGCGAAGCAGCGCTTCGCAGCCGATGATCTCGCCGCTCGCGAGGCTCGCCTTGGGCTGAAAATGCAGCAGGAACTCCTTGCGTGCGAGCGCCCGCCGCAGGTCGGTCTCCAGCCGCAGCCGTTCCACCGCCCGCACGTTCATCTCCGCGGTGTAGAACTGGTAGTTGTTCTTACCGAGTCCCTTGGCGCGTAACATCGCCGCATCGGCGTTCTTGACCAGCGTGCCGCCATCTTTGCTGTCGTCCGGGTAGGTGGCGATGCCGATGCTCGCGGTGACGAATACCTCGGTCCCGTCGAGCTTAAACGGCTTGGCTAGTGCGTCGATGACCTTCTGGGCAACCAGCCCGGAGTCTTGTGCCTTGGCGATCTCCGACAGGATGATCGCAAACTCGTCGCCACCGAGGCGCCCGACGGTGTCGCCGGCGCGAATGCATTGCGCCAAGCGCCCTGAAACCTGCTTCAGCAGCTGGTCGCCTAATTCATGACCCAACGTATCGTTCACGTTTTTGAATCGGTCGAGATCGATGAACAGGACGCCGACGGTCCCTTTCCTGCGCTGCGCTTGGCTGAGCGCCTGTTTCAAACGATCGTAGTACAGCCCGCGGTTGGGCAATTGCGTCAGACTGTCGTAATTCGCCTGATGGAGCAAGCGTTCCTGCAACTCCTTGCGCTCGGTGATGTCTTGGATCATGCTGACACAATAATTTGGATTCCGGCCGGCGTCGCGCACGAAAGCGGTCGTGACCAAAACACAGATGGCGGAGCCGTCCTTGCAAAGATAGCGTGTCTCCATTTCTGCAGCGAAGGACTCGGTTTGATTGGCGAACAGCCGCTCTCTAAATTCGTTACTCGCTACCCTATCATCGGGGTGCGTGATGTCGATGAAACTGCGTGCGAGCAATTCCTGCTCTGAATAGCCGAGCATATTGCAAAGTTTCTGGTTGACCTGCAGAAACCGTCCGTCGAGCGCGGTTTCCGTGATGCCGACGGAGGCCTGATTGAAGGAGGCGCGCACCCGCGCTTCGCTGCGGGCAAGCGAATCGCTCGCCCGCCGTTGCCGCGCCAAGGCGACCATCAGGCCGGCCGCAAACACAACGACGAATGCGCTGGCCAGCGCAGCGAACATATAATAGTTGCGTTCACGCATATGGAACGGAGCCAGGGCTTCCGCCTGCGAGGTCCCTACCACGACGATCAGCGGATACTGCCTCAAGGTCCGAAAACTCTCGAAACGTGCTAAGCCATCTCGTCTGCCACGAGTGACAAGGTTGCCGACGGGGCCTTTAGCTTGCTCCACAAGCAATGAGCTGCCGCGCCAGTCGTCCCCGAAACTGCCCTTTTCTCCCGCTAGCTTTGCGCGCCCGATGCCATCAAGCCCGACCAGCAGGACCAAGCCCTGCGCGCC
>DATGVQ010000118.1:0-13996 GCA_035300145.1 Acidiferrobacterales bacterium
GAGCACCGCCCCCGAGGGGCGGTACTGGTAGGTAAGGTTCACGCCGGCGGCGAGGAACGACAAGCCGTCGTATTTATCGTAGGCTTGCGCCTGGACGAAGGGGTGGTAGACCAGGCGGTTGTGTTCACCGAGCGCCTGTGAGAACGACTTGGCTATGCTTGTACTGACGAAGGTATCCGAAAGGATATCGCTAGCGTTCTCGGCGAGCGTGACGTTGTTATCGTAGGTGACGCCCAGGACGGCGGACCAACCGGCGGCGCGGGCGGCACCGGGCAGGATCAGCGCGGAGCACAACCCCAACGCCCGCCAGCGGGCCCGGGTCCGGGCATATCCCGTATCATGTGTTCGCATGCTTTCCCCCCGATCGACGACCGTTTTTCTGAAGACATTATTAAAGTTATAGCCGATTTACGGATCCGGTGTCAGCCCGGCTTCCCGCGCTTTAAAGCAACTGTATACTCTCCCATACATTCCCGGGCCGCATCGGCGACGCTTGCCTCCGGCTTTTGCCGAATAGCATGCGGCATTCGCGCAGCCCGCGCAAGATCAGTTGCGCGAGCAGGTCGCGTTCGTCGAGAAATCCACGGTAGCGGTCACGCATTTGTTACCTTCGGACACCGCCAACAAGAGGTAGGTGCGTTCCACGCACCGGATAGTATTCGTAGATTCGGCCTAAACATCACACTTTGTCCGCGCATGTTCGAGCGGATAGCCCGCCAGGCTTGTATCCCACGCCAGGGCCTGCTTATAATCGAAACAAATCCCGATAAGGAGAAACACTATGAGACTGCATCTTCGCGCATCTGCCCTCACCCTGGCCCTGGTTGTAGCAACACTCTATTCGCCCCTTGCCCCCGCGCACGACGAGCCTGTCGGTCCGGCTGCCGATCCGGATTATGTCAAGGCGGAAAAAGCCATCAACGCCAAGGATTGGGGCACGGCCGTGCAGCTTCTCACTCAAGCCGCTTCCCGCGATGATAAGAATGCTGACATCTACAATTCCTTGGGCTATGCGGAACGCAACCGGGGTAACATGGAATTGGCGTTTTCGTACTACGAAAAAGCGCTGGCACTGGACCCAAAACACCGCGGCGCCCACGAATACATAGGCGAGGCCTACCTGATGACCGGCAACTTGGCGAAAGCGGAAGAGCACTTGGCGGCGCTGGACAAGCTCTGCTTCCTCTCCTGCCTGGAGTACCGCGAACTCAAGGATAAGATCGCCGAATACAAACAAAAGCAGCAGGCAACCAACAACTGAGTGAGGCGACCGCCTCGCGGTTCCGGGCCGGGCGGCTCGACGCATCGGAGCGGCAGCTCGGCAGCACCACTAATGATATTTGGAGGAACCCGCCATGACTGACCTCGGCATGATCGTCGATGCTCACACCGTCCGCTTCGAGCGCCTGTTGCCCGGCGCGATCGAGCGCGTGTGGGACTATCTTACCAAGCCCGAGCCGTTCCTCCCCGTCTGGCGCCGCCTGATGCCGCAGTACGAGCGGCAAGTCGCCGCGCTGCAAAAAGGGTAGGGCGCGTTTCACGCACCGTGTATTTCTATAGTGTAAGTGTGGAGAGATCCGGCGGCGGTCTGCCAAGTTCGTGCTCGGCTTCCCGACTGCCGCTGCCATTACTGCAATCGCCAGCACCATGAGCTTCGCCGATTACAGAGAGGTGTTAACATGTAAGCCTCATGCACAAAAAGGCGCACACACCTGGCTTTCGATGAAATATTTCATTGTTATAGTCCTGTCACTCCTTACCCCCAAACTCCTGTTAGCGGAGCCGGTCGTGCTCGTAACAAAGTCCGGTGCACTATACGGCACCTTGGAGATTCCCCAAACTGCTTCCTCTTTACCTTGCCCCATAGCTCTGATTATTGCCGGCTCAGGACCAACCAACCGTGACGGCAATACAACTGGTCTCAGCGGAGCAAACCACAGCCTCAAACTGCTCGCGCAGGGCTTAGTCGCGACGGGCATAGCCTCGGTGCGTTATGACAAACGTGGCGTAGGCGAGAGCGCCAAAGCGGCCGTGAAGGAGAGCGATCTTCGTTTCGATACCCTTATTGACGACGCTGTCCTATGGGGAAGGCGACTGCGGCAGGACAAGCGGTTTTCTTCTCTGATCATAATTGGTCACAGCGAAGGTTCCCTTATCGGGATCGTGGCTGCCCGGAAATTGGAAGCCGATGCCCTCGTATCTATCGCAGGCGCCGGTCGCCCGATAGCGCAGATTATCTTGGAACAGGTTCGGCCACAATTATCGCCGGCGTTAATGAAACAAACGGAAGAAATTGTGCGGACATTGACTAAAGGCAAAACGGCCCCTATTTCTCCGGAGTTGAATGCGCTCTTTCGTCCGAGCGTTCAGCCATACTTGATATCTTGGTTCCGCTACGATCCGGCCCAAGAGCTTAGAAGGCTGTCCGTGCCGGTGCTGATTGTACAAGGAACGACAGATATTCAACTAAGCGTGCGCGAGGCGGAATTGCTGGCAAAAGCCAAGCCCTCGGCAAGATTACTGATTATTGAAGGTATGAACCACGTACTCAAGGCAGTCTCAAATGACCGCGATAAGCAACTCAGTTCTTATGTCGATCCCACTCTCCCGATCGTTCCCGCGCTGGTCAGAGACATTTGTTTTTTTATAGCCGGTTTGAAGCCAACGAACGCACTGGCCTGCGGGCCGGCAGCATAGGGTGCGTTCGTGCATGGATGCGCAAGTGCCGCGATAGACATGGATGTCGAGTTTCCGTAGCCTGGGTGAAGCGCAGCGCAACCCGGGATTCGGCACGGGTTCCGCTTTGCGACATCACGCCACTCGCTAATCAAACCGGTAGTCGTACGCACCGTGCACTTTCTGTAGCCGTAGCGCGCAGCGGAACCCAAGATTCGGCCTTTGTTTCGCCGCGCCCCGTTCGCTTGATTTCCTCGTGGAAGATGCTAATGAATATAAGAAGTTATAGAAATGTACGGGGAGGCATACACCGATGAAAAAGCTTTTTCCAAGTTATGCAGTGATAATAACGTTCGCCTTGCTTATGGCCGGCTGCGGCGGAAACACGGCTTTTCGAAAGTCGGTTGCAGAAGAGCAATCTCTCGTCTTCGGTTACATAGACATGAGCGACGCCCCAGGCAGTCTATTCGGGGCCACTATGAAGCGGGTGAAGCCCGTTACCGACAAGCCTTATTATGGTTTCGGCATCGACGGCGGCATGTTCTTTCGGACGGAAGTACCGCCCGGGTCTTATAAATTTACCTCCTTCAGCAATTTCAAAAGTTTCGGGAACACGCAGTACATGTTCAACCTGCCCTCTCAGGGCAGGAGCGAAATGGATCCCATCATCGACAAGACCGGCATATATTATGTCGGCTCGTATAAATATAAAAAAGTGAAAACCGGCTTTTTTGAGCAAGGCAAGTTCGATATCGAAAAGATAAACAAACCCACCGAGCGGGAATTGCTCACCCAGCTTTTGGAAAGAGCGAAACATCCTACCTGGCAGGCGGCGATTAAAAAGCGTATTAACGAACTCAAATGACGCGCCTCATTGGAAAATCTGCGCCGATGCACGTCGGAGCCATGCTCCTCGCGTTGAGCCTGACCGGATGCCAACATTCTCCGGAAACCAGCCGCTTGCTGGGCGACGGCGAAGTGACGGTGGTAGGACGAATCGACATTGTTCCGCCGTTTACGGAGCAAGAACTAAAGGCAATCGGCAACGGCCGAGCGATAAACCGGGGTTCCGTATTTCTTTCCGATCGATTCGTTGATTTAAACATACATAAAATTGGCGCGGGCAGGCACGCCGAGGTGGTCGACCTGGGCAAGCACTTCGTTATCAAACGCAAGCAGTTCGAAAACCTGCATTACTCGGGCGTGTTTATTGGGACCAAAACCACTCCTTATAGCGAGCAGGTGCGGCTTCCCGGTAAAGTCGTCTATAAGATCCGCCCGGAGGATAAGGCCATTTATATCGGCACGCTGCGCTATCACCGTGACGAGTACAATGGTATTAAAAACGTCGAGTACATAGATGAATACGACGACGCCCTAAAGCAGTTTTACAAAATTCAAGGCGATTCGAAAACCCAGTTGCGAAAAGTATTACCCGAGCGGCCAAAATGAGGAAATCGCCGGAACCCGCTCTGCTTATACCATTGGTTGCTGGTCACTTGCGAAAGACCACTAAATAGTCATCATCCTTTTTGGTTTGTCAGCGACTATACTAAACCGTAGCACAACACTTAGCCGCCGGAGGAATACACCCCATGAAGATAGCGCTGATGCGATGGTCGCAATGGCTTTTGGTAATCAGCCTTGTAAGTGGCTGCATGGCGAATAAATCATCGATTCCAACCCTGCCTACGGAACTCGACGGCAAAGGTTTGGTGGTGGCTAGGTTCGCAGTCCCAGGCCGCGGGTACTTGGAAGGTAACGAGATCATCATCTCTGGCAGCACCTACCGCAATGCCATACGTACCGGTCAGCTCGCGCTTGCCCTGCCGCCGGGTGAGTACGACGTCGAGAAGGTGCTGGCGAGGGGTTATTACCTATATACGATTCCTTACCCGCGCAAGTTTCGTATCGAAGCCAACAGCGTGACCAATCTTGGGCTGATTGTTGTGCTGACTGATAAAAAGAATAAGGACAAGTTTCTTACCGTTGTAGTCGATAATAGTCGCGAGATGCTCCGATATCTGCGTGCGAGCTATCCGGCGCTCGCGGGCCGTCTCGCGCCGGAGCGAATGAAGCTCGCGCCCGGTAACTACTTGGATAATAGCAAGCTGCAAACATTGCGCCGCGAGATCGCGTCGCATGAGATTGACGCTGATTCGATAGTGCGTAAGCCAATGTACCGCACAGGCGATACCCAGTTTCTGAACGGCGATGCCGGTACGATCGTCAGTTTCCCTATCAAGGACGGCAAGCTCGGATCGCCGATCATCCATGATACCGGCACGTTGGCGGAGATTCTTCTCGTCGCTCGTTCCGAGGACCGTGTGGCCTATCTCTCCGAGGTGGGCGAACTGTTCATGGCGGACAGCAGCGGATTGCGACGCGTCGAGCTGCCTTATGTGGTCAATCCGGCCAAGTTTCGTTTGCTTAACAAGGATACCATCGTTATCGTCGATCACGACATGCGCATTTACTCGAGCGTCGACGGCGGCAAGAACTGGGCGAGCTTCGAAAGCACCAGAGTGCAATATGCGACTGCGAATTATGACCTCGTGAATTCGCCGCGCGGCCTCTACATATACGGCGAAACGACGGGTGTGCCCGCCGCTATACTTTACGGTCGTTCTCCTTACACGCAGTTTGAATCGATTGCGCCGCCCAAGTCAAATTCCTCGATACGAGGTTTTAATAAACTGACAGTAGCCGACACCGGACTATTCATCGATTATGGTGATACAAAGTTTCATTTCCGTCCTCATCAGACAGGCGTTTGGCAGCAGCGTAGCAAGCCAGGCTGGTCATGTTTTGGTTCGCTGGAATTCCCCGACAACACCGGGGAGCGCGTTCTCGTAAAATGCAGCGACAAGCGCTTCGAGTCGCGTGACAGCGGTAACAGTTGGAAGGCGATCTAGTCGCGGGCAACAAGTCGCCTCGTATAAGTATCTGTAGCCTGGGTGAAGCGCAGCGAGGAATCTGAAGATTCCTCACCGCCTAACGGTGGTTCGGAATGACAGTGGTAGGGTGCCAGACTGTGTGAAAACTCCCTAATTCTTTTCATGGCTGAAATAATTTCTCACTCAATAGCAAAATGTTGTGGAAATTTTTCGCAACCGTGCCACGAGAGTACCAATATTTGGATTCTTTTGCACAGACACTCCCACTGAAAAATTTGAGTTCGGGTTTTCACACAGTCTGGTGCGTTTCACGCACCGATAGCGTTCAATCTAATTAGAAGCTATCTCGCAAGAGCAGTCAATTTTCGTTTTTGATGCGTGCCCTCCTTGGCGTGCACCCTTCGGGCGCGCTTGCGCGCGTCCAAACTCGCTCCAGGCGAATTTTCGTACTGATGCCGTTAGGGATGAGGCGCAGGGAGGCGCCGAACAAGAATGTCAGGGATGATTTTTTTTCAGAGTTCCCCCAAATAATTCCGCGGTCGTCTGTGGTGACCCGGCTAGGAAGAAACTAATGAAGAGATTTATTTATTATGGTGCCCTCACATTCATTGTGTTTTTAATCGCCTTTAAAACCGGTTGGCACGGCCGTCTCCGCTGGGGGCCGGCGATGAGTTGGGAGGAAGTCGCTGGCGCACTTCCGTTTATCGCTTATTTTGCAGTGGGGATTGGGTTTTACGCACTGATTCGCCCTTGGATCAGAAAGGCTCTTGGGAGAGACGATGATGATCCAACTGAACCAGCCGAGATAAGTTACTCTAACACTCCGGGTGACACGCTTTTAGACACGCGCCGGTTTGAACGGGTAAGCATGAATCGCGTTGCCAGAACTCTTATTCTGTTTTCGGTTCTCGTCTTTGTCACGAGTACCTACTGGGTGCTCGCCCATATTAACGCCGCTGTGAATGATGTGTTCGATTTTGCGGCGCAATACTTATTCCTGCCCGCGCTCGCGCTAAGCCTGTTTATAAATTGGCGTTATATTCCGAATTGGACTCACTCTAACGAGAGACTCGCGAATCTTTTGAAGCGTCTGGGTAGGACCGGGGTGGTGCTGGGCTTATTCGGCTTGCTTTTTGTGCAAGCCAGCAGTATCACTATGCTGGTCAATGCGTATCTGGGGCATCAGGAGGAAGTCGTTATGGACGGTATTGTCTCAAGCAAGGAAACCAGCCAATGCGACGGCTTGCCGGGATCAGAATGTAGTATGTATGGAAAGATGTACTTTATCGAAGTGAAGGAAAATGCCAGCGAAAACCGCCTCAAGATGCGAGTGACACACCAGGTTTACGAAAACACAAAACTTGCCGGACCCGTAAGAGTGCGGGTGATGAAAGGAAGTCTCGGAATTCGCTACGTGTTTGCAAATAATATATGAAGTGACGCGACGCAGCGCAACCCGGGATTCGGCAAGGGTTCTGCTTTGCGACATCCGCCTACTCGCTAATCAAACCGGTAGAGCGCGTTTCACGCACCGACAGCTTCAATCTAATTTAAACATCACACTTTTCCCACGCGTCATCGAGCGGATAGCGCGCGCGGCCCGCGGCATCGTCGCGCAAAATCAAAAACCCGCGATGCGCCTGTATGCCAAGCTTTACCTGCCCGCCCTCTATATGTGTCACCATCACCGCGATGGGCCCCTCGCGAAATAGCTCGCCCACGGGTGTGGTTAGGTCCAAGGATTCATGCGGCCCGATGTGAATGCACTGACCCGGTTTGCGGGTGAGAATAAGCATAGCGACACCTCCCTTGCGTTGGTTTTCATTATCCTGAAATTGAAAATGCAGCGATAATTATCGCTAAATAGCATATATTAGCGCTTTTTGCAAGGAAAATAGCATGGACGGGCGGGACGTGATGTATAGTGCGCGAAAAATAAACCAGGAAGAGTCGGTCAGTGAGGACAAAAGACGACTGGGACCGCCGTACCCGCAATCTTCTAAAAGGCGAGCTTGCGCGCCGTGGCCTAAGCTACGAAGATCTTTCTATCCGATTGAAGAAAATCGGCGTCAACCAAAACGCCAACAATATCCGCTCCAAAATCAATCGCGGCACCTTCAGCGCCACTTTCATGATCCAAGTTTTGAAGGCGTTGGGGTGTAAATCGTTGGATTTGAATGTGGATTGATAGAAAAGCTAAGCGATCTTGCTTCAGCTGTCGCTTTCAACAGCTGCCTGCAAGCGCTTCTTATACGCCGATTTCTTATCGTATTTAGCTGCTTTTTCGGCGATGCCGAGAGATAGCTGACCTTCAGTTTCTTCGCTTTCAAGATCGCGACGTCGCCGTGAAAAGCGCAGATAGTCGGTTTCGCAACCGAGATCAGTACTAAGTGCTTGTAAATTTAGTTTCTTCAATATCTCAATCGTTATCGGGCGTTTATCTGCCCAGAAGATCATTGACCGATAGAATTCCTGAGCCGGTTCTGAGTTCAATAGACTCGCGACGAAGAGCGCTTCCGATTCAGACCAGCAGGGAAGAAAACAGACAGTGTCATCTAATACTACGGTCTTACCTTCGTAGGGATTGATTACTTTGAATGCTAACTGTTTGTAAAAACCTGATATCGCAACCTTCCAGGGGGAAAAGGAGTAGGCGCCAACTCCAAATATCGAAAACTTGGCGCGGTTTTGGTATATAGAGCTAGCCCGCTTTGCTAAGGCTTCCTGGTGACTTTCTAGGTACTGCCAAGTCTTAGGAGCCACTTTCCGGATCGCCTTTGTTTCTTCTCCTACATATTGCTGAGTAACCAGCATGTACTTTCTACCGTAACGAACTCCCCCGTTTCCGATATCGGAGCTCTTCAACATTGGATAAAGGTAGTCATCTTCTAATGCGATAAATTCTCCGGCTCCATTTCGATACTCCGACCCAGACCGCTCCATTTCCATTACTTTGGAGCAGTCATGTTTAATTCCCGATCGCCAAACATATGCTTTATCCTCTCCTTTAAGATGCTGCCATTTTTGATACAGACCTATATTCGCAAGAACTAACCCATCGTGATAACCCATGGTCTGAGATGTTTCAGAAGCTTCTATGCTCTCGTATATGGGACAGTCTGTTGATTGACCCCCTCCGGTCATACCGACAACAAGAAAACAAGCATCAACGGAAGCTCCGAAATGCTTTTGTGCGTCGATTAGGAACAGACGAGCGAATGATACGGGAAAGCTGTGTTTCCAAGCGTGAAGAAGCACTTTTCGTGATACCGCTGTTTTGCACAGCATAGCAATCACACCACGTCGCTGTCCTAGCCACTCAAGATGTTTCAACAACATCCATTCTGAAATATCGAAGTTACTCTTACCTGTAATTGCGTCATAGCCTCGTCGCTCTTGGAAGTTAGACTTTTGTGGAAGATTGTTACTTTGCAACATACCCAGTTCAGCGCTAGTAACCCATGGCGGATTGCCAACTATGAGGATTGGCTCAGGCAATGAGGTTAACAATTCCGACCAATTCAGAGAGAAAAAGTCTCCGGCAATTATCCTCGCCCGAGTCTTTATGTGCAGTCGAGAAATCTTGGATTCGAGTTCGGACAGATAATGCTTATTTACGTCAACACCTAGGTATCTCTTAGCCTCGGGGAAACCATTAGCTGCTGCCAGCAGGAATGAGCCTTTGCCACAGGTTGGTTCTATAACGGACTGCGGCTTAATACCTAGATTCCTTAAGACCGATATCGCTTGTTCAGCGAGGGTTTGGGGTGTCTGAAAATCTCCAAATTCCCATTTCGCCTTTGTTTTTCGTGCCATCTCTTCAATTACCTGATGCGTTGTATACCTTCGACCTTACCTGCGTTTTGAATTACTCGACCATACTGCAATCTCCATTGTAAGGCATTAGATATCGTGAGGTAACCTTGGTTTGGTGGCTTCTTCAATATCTCTTCCGCGATAGCTTGCGCCTCAATATCGCCTACAGGCAAGTTCGCGTCTTGCATGAAAGCGATAAGATCATCCGTATTTCCATCGTTTTTTAGAATCCGAAGAATCCCTTTGGTCATTTGAAAATCCGCCGTTCTGTCTTTTTCAATGAAAATTGTATGTTGCATGTTTAGCCGGCCAGTACGCCCCTTATGGTCATCCGCTTTTTCGTATACGAATACGAGCAAGTTATAGCCTAGCCCATATATTTTTTGTCTGGCCGATTTATAAGGACAGGAAGACTGCGGCTGCCGGATACTGGTAACTTTTATATCTACACTAAGGCCTGGGAAGTCGATTCCAGAGGCGGAATTCCCTTGCTGATAATCGTATGTAACGGCCAGATATTGAGTGAATTTATGCTCAAGATACGTGCCCACCGCCTTCCCGTCGGTTACGCCATAAAGACTTGGTTCATCGTAAATACTTTCAACTTCGGCAAATCTTGCCGCCTCATTCAGGAGCGTTTTAATGTTAAGCTTCTTTTTGGGCATAAGTGAATCTCTATAGTTATTTTCGGTGATGCTTAACGTCTCGGCCGACCATTGCTTATACATGGTTTCTAAATTGATAGCCCGGGTAGGATAAGTGAAGTGAAGTGTAACCCATCGCACCATGGCATGTAGAATACCGCGCATCATAACCAATTACCGAAGACACTTCATTGCCGGAGGCAGGTATTTCTTCACCGTCAACTTGGTGGAACGCTAAAGCGCGTTATTGACGGAAAACATTCATGCGTTACGCAAGGCCTGGCGAGAAGTCCGGCGGGAATTACCGTTCAAAACCGAAGCGATTGTCGTGCTTCCCGATCATATGCATTGCATTTGGACGCTGCCGCCGGAGGATGCCGATTTTTCCGCTCGTTGGCGGAAAATCAAAGCTGTCTTCTCCCGCCAACTACCTAAAATTGACCGACGATCCATGAGCCGATTAGATAAGGGCGAGCGCGGGATTTGGCAACGGCGTTTCTGGGAGCATGCCTTGCGCGATGAAACCGATTGGCAAAGACATGTGGACTATATCCATTACAATCCGGTAAAACATGGTTATGTCAAACAGGTTATCGATTGGCCTTACTCGACGTTTCACCGTTATGTCCGGCTTGGGCTCTATCCTTGTGATTGGGCGGGAACGGGGTTGGATGACCCGGATCAGTTAGGAGAAGGCTGATGGGTTACGCTGCGCTTCAACCATCCTACGCGGGCTAGATATAGACGGCCTAAGTGACGCAATTAAATACGGCAGGGTGGTTCGAAGAGGGGTGTTTTCCTTTTCGAGTCAATTTTTTTCATGACACTTCCAACAGTTGCGGGCACTTCACGCTACACGTAATTTTGCCGATACTCGGCCACCGAAATAATCCGCTGGGAGCGAGTGTCCCACAGAATGTATTTTAAGGCGGTATGAACGCGAGATAGCTTAATACGCGTAACGTCCGTAAACAGGTCTTGGTATTCGTTATGGCAATTAACCAGACAGTAATTTGGAATGCCGGCGGACAAATGGTGAACGTGATGATAAGCGATGTTGGCGGTAAACCAGTTTAACCAGCGCGGAAGAACCAAGAAACTGGTTCCCCATATCGCCGCAGTATCGTAATCCCATTTCTCAGTGCCGGACGCATAAGAGTGATCGAAATTGTGCTGCACCGTAAAGAGCACGATCGCGCCGCCGCCGGCTAACGACAGGCTGATTAGGTACACCGTAAAAAAGAGCGCAGGTCCCACATACAACGACATTAACACCCATGCGCTTAACAGTGCGACATTGTTCCAGAACATGTGCCAGTACTCTGTGGCGTCATTCCAATAAGGTGTTTTGAACTCGGCGGCGTGTGCCTCAATGGATATGCGGGGCTCCGCGAATTTCTTTTCGACGAGATAACGGAGTAAGCTGATGCTGCCCTTTAGCCACGTGTAGCGAGGATTAAAAATCAGATACGAAAATCCGCCAAAAGGGGCCAGCCAGATGCTGCGCGTACGTTCATACATGCGCTGTTGCTTGTCGGTCATTGCTTCGTATTCATCAACCGACCGGATGTTCAAAGGGCCGCGGTATTTTTCCCAGTTACCGTTGGTGGCGTGGTGATAAGCATGATGCTGCGCCCATACATACGTCGGAAGACCCGACGCTACGCCAAAAACAAAACCGAATGCTTTATTAAGCCAACCCGTGCGGAACAACGTAGCATGACCGGTTTCATGCATCATCATGAAAACGCGCAGCAAGAAAAGAGTCATCACCAACGTTATACCGGCGGTTAGCCAGTATGAGACGCCGGCACTCAGCACCGCGGCATACCAAAGGGCCGCAAGAGGCACTAGCGTCGTAATAGCCTGTGAAAATCCTTTTACGTTATCAGTTTTGGTGTACTGATTAATGATTGTCCGTTTTTGTCGTTTAATGCGAGCAATTGCCGACTCCATTAAATAACCTCCGCCCATGTTTCAGTTTTAGGCTAGCCGTCTAGTAATTCTCCTCGGGCCGCATGCTATCAAAAATGGCAGATTGTGGGCCTGCGTTAACCGTATTTTCCAGACTCCTTTAAGGTCGAGACGCTTAGGACTAACGCCGTGTTGAGCGGCGCGGGGCACGAATACCACCCTGTGTAACCCATGTCTCCGGACGGTTTTGTTACCTATGTTCCCGACCGGTCAGTCCAGATACATAGATAACATTTTAGTCCAGGGACATAGGAAGTATAGGAAAAGCCATTTCCCCCGAAATCAATCCTGCCTCCACCCCGTTCGGGTCCCGGAATGTTCGCACTCCGCCCACCCAGGGGACGCATCCGATGCCTAAACGCCGATTTGGGTAATAGCGTTATTCAGTGAGACTTGCATGCCTGCCATTGGTCCCGGTTGTTTAAAGAGCCCGTAGGATGGGGAAGCAAAGCATAACCCATCGTCCTTACTTCGATATAGCGATAGGAGTGACGAAACCGATTGGCTAACGCATGTAGACTACATCCATTACAATCCGGTAAGTGCGGTGACGAAGCTCATGGCAAGCGGCTTGCTTGGGTCGAACGTGGCGCTAACTGGCCGCTTCTGCGCGCGTCTGGGTTAACCGTGGGCCTAGGTCTTGCTCTCTTTAAGTTCGCTACCAAGTGTCGAAATCTCCTTCTTTGTGGCGACTATCTTTTTCTCCCGTTGGTGTTTCTCAAGCTGGTCATCGAGCCCGCGTAGGATGGGTAAAGCAAAGCGCAACCCATCGCGCTGTCGCATGTACAATACCATGAATCATGACGATCCGAGTCGATTACAGAAGGGCGAGCGCGGGATTTGGCAACGGCGTTTCTGGGGATATGCGGCGGTGCCGAACCCATCGTGCGATCCTCGAAACACATGTCATGTAGGGAGGCATCCGCCGATTCTTTGGTTTCTTGCAACGCTGGAAATGCAGGGCTAGAATTCAAACCATGAGCGAGCTGATTTTCGAGGTTACACAAGAAGCTGACGGCGGTTTCTGCGCGGATTGTCTCACGGAATCGATCTTCACGCAGGGCGATACGTGGGAGCAGTTGCGCGACAACGTGCGCGAAGCCGTACGCGCATACTATTTCGATCAACCGAAGAATCTTCCTTCTTCCATCCGACTGCATATGGTGCGCGACGAAGTCCTTGCCTGCGCATGAAGTTGCCAAGGGACTTGAGCGGGCGGCAGGTAGTCAGGGACTGTGCCGCGATTGGGGATACCGCGTGGTCAATCAGCAGGGCAGCCACATCATCCTCCAGACTGAAAAACCCAAGCATCAACGCCTCGCTGTACCGGACCACGCCGTTCTTCGCATCGGCACGTTAAGCAGTATCCTCCGCGCTGTCTCACAACACAAAGGCGTCGATCGGGACGCGTTGCTAATGAGCTTCCGCTAAATCGCCAAACCAAGCCCGCGTAGGATGGGTGAAGCGAAGCGCAACCCATCGCGTCACCATATGTAGAATACCATGCATCATGACCAACTATCGAAGACACTTCATTGCCGGAGGAAGTTATTTCTTCACCGTTAATCTAGCGGAACGATCGAGCGCGTTATTGACAGAAAACATTCATGCGTTACGCAAGGCCTGGCGAGAAGTCCGGCGGGAATTACCGTTCAAAACCGAAGCGATTGTCGTGCTTCCCGATCACCTACACTGCATTTGGACGCTGCCGCCAGAGGATGCCGATTTTTCCGCTCGTTGGCGAAAAATCAAAGCCATCTTCTCCCGCCAACTGCCCAAAATTGAACGGCGATCCATGAGTCGATTAGATAAGGGCGAGCGCGGGATTTGGCAACGGCGTTTCTGGGAGCATGCCTTGCGCGATGGAACCGATTGGCTAAGACATGTGGATTACGTCCATTACAATCCCGTAAAACATGGTCATGTTAAACAAGTTATCGATTGGCCTTACTCGACGTTTCACCGTTATGTGCGGCTTGGGCTCTATCC
>DATGVQ010000119.1:0-21487 GCA_035300145.1 Acidiferrobacterales bacterium
CGCCAGGTATCGCGGCTGCGCCAGCGCGTAGGGCGGAAAAGCGCAGCGCCTTCCGCCGCTAGGCTTTGCTCGCGTTCCCCTGCCTGTAAATCCGGAACCTTACCTGCTCAACCCTTAGGATACAGCCCCACATCGACATAGCGATGAAAGGTCGAATACGGCCAATTGGCCACCAGAACCCCTGCTCGCAGCCAGCCATCTAACCGGGAATCCCGCCTCTCGGCGATATGTCGTCTGCGCGTTAGCATATACTGCTCTTTTCGGTATAAAGTGACGAAACCGCCCCGAGGGTCGCTGAGTTACCAGCGGAATAGGGTTCCCACCCGGTTTTTCAGCGTCGGTTGATCTATATCAAAACACAGCCGCTAAAGAGGGGGTAAGAGTATTTTCGCACGTGAGGGGTTGGTTTATTTGCGTCACTAGAAATTACGTCGTTAGGAGGTCACCATGCAAAACATCAATCGATTGCAAGACCAGATCGAAATTGTTATTGGTTTGTGGCTCTGCATTTCTCCATGGGTGCTAGGATATTCGGGTCCGCTGCAAGTAGCGGGCTGGAGCGCGATTCTGGTCGGGATAGGAGTTCTGTTATTTTCGTTCGAAGATCTTGCCCTGCCCAGCGAAATTGAGGAATGGGTCGAGCTAGTGCTCGGATTGGCATTGATGGCATCGCCCTGGGTATGGAATTACTCTGACAACATGCCGGCAACGCTGAATGCTTTGATTTCGGGTTTCCTGGTCACAGGAGTCGCATTCTGGGCGCTGAAACACTTGGGATTTCCGGGGATCGGGTCTGAGCAGAATCGACCGAAGCCTCATTGACCCCAGGGGGTTCTGCTGCAACAACATCAGGGGGAGTTGGGAGCGTAGACCGGGTTCGTCCCCGGAGGCGGTCTTGACATCCTTGAGCCGCCTCAACGCCCTATTCAAATACCGGCACTTCGACCGCGAGAGTATTATCTTGTGCGTTCGCCGGTACCTAAGCGACAAGCTGCGCTATCGGGATCTCGTGGAGATGATGGCCGCGCGCGGGGTTAAGCTTGCTCACACGACGGTGCTCCGCTGGGTGCATGCTTCATGCCTGAGTTCGAAAAGCGCTGCATGCGTTATGCCCGTCCCGTCGGGAAGTCCTGGCGTGTCGACGAGACCTACATTCGCGTCGGAGGGCAGTGGCGTTACCTTTCACGGGTTGGTTTGCGCGCAAATGGCCTGGTAATACTGCCTGGTTTTTTCTGCAGAATGCGCATTTAAAATTACTTCGGCGGCGCCTGGCTTTTCGAGAAGGGAGTCAAACCTTCTGATTCGTTCTTCCTCCAAACCCTGGGAGTCTGGCTGCAATTTACCCTCCCAATTGATAAACACCAGATTACCCGTTGATTGATACTCGTGGGTTCGCAATGCGGCAGGAATAATGAAATGACTCGCGAGAACATTCACGTCACCCATGTTAGGCGGGAGGTGCGGCACAATATCGAATCTATTTTCGTATCGCCATGTGGCGATTTCCATTTTTCCGTAGCCCGTCACGAACGCTTGGTCTCCAGCCCGGGCGGCTGCAAACGTATAAACCGCGTCCGGTTTAACGCCTTGATTATAGAGGTGCAAGGCGGAGATGACCGCCATCGCCCCGCCCTTACTGTGTCCTGTTACGTAGACCTTTTTGCGCTCCAGTTCGCCTTTGCCTTTCCATGCCTGAAGCGCCGCCATCAGGGAATCCCAAGTCTGCTGGAATCCCCCATGGAATCCCGCATGCATTTTTCCATCGATGTTATTCTCGGCGACCTGCCCAGCCTCAATGTCCTGGGTCCAGTCTTCCAGCGTTGCCTTGCTATCCCCATCTCTGCGAGGGGGCAGCGTACCTCGATAAGCGATGATCACCGCATCATCTGCAAGTTCCACTAAAACCGCGTTGATATGCTGATCCTGATCGTCAATCGCTCTCCAGTCACGAAGACCATTGGCACATGTCAAAAACTCCTGCCGGTCACTTAAGACGCCAAACCTCTCCACTCCATAAGCACATCTGGAAGCCTCCAACAGCCTACAGACTAGTTTAGGATCAGGAGGCGCTGCGGACGCATTAGCCGGCGTGGCTCCTTCCTTGAGTGAGTAGGAGGCACACCCAGTTAATAAAGCCACCAACAGGAACAATACCGTGTTTGTTTCTTTCACAATCCCTCCTTGTTAATTTGGCGACGGTTTTCCGTGAACGATTAAATTTACATCATAGTTCAAACATTTCAAACGTTTCGAATACAGCGACAAGAAAACACGCCCTAGTTTGGATAATATCTTTCAGGTACTCTCTTCAGCTCTTTGTGTTTTTGCCAGAGGCAGTTGACGCGTGTTGATGGTGTGATTCTCCCCATACCATAGTTAATACGATGTCCTGGCGAATCCAGAATTGCCCATTGAGCTGAATATCGACATTCACCGACTCAGAGGGTTTAACATCAAATGATCCGTTTTGCCAATCGATCTTTATTTCAACTGCATCAAAATTAAGAATCTTTTTAATAAATGGAAAAACAGCCTTCTGGTAAGCCTCTTTGGCGCTAAAAATCACATGCGGAGCATATTTAGCAACCTCGGATGGGCACGATAAAATTATTTCATACTCGGCGTTTGAGCAAACTGCTTTAATAAGTTGCTCATCTAATTCGCCGCTGAATCGTTCAGCGTCGACTCCAAGCGCCTTTTTTGTTTTGCTTACACCCGCGCAATAATAGTTTTTGGTATGGCTAATACTTCCCACCAGGCCGGGCGGCCAAACCGGCTCTCGTTGCTTTCCCATAGGTATGGCGACAGGATCAACGCCGATAAATTGCAACGCCTGCCTGGCGCACCATCTGCCTGTAGCAAAATCTTGGCAACGCTTTTCGCTACTGCGTCCTAAATAAATCTTTTCTTCTTCGAACAGTTGATTGGAATCGAGCGGTTCAGAAACCGCGACAAATGAGATTCCATTTTTCAGTAACTCTGCCGAGTCTAGCAGGGTGCTGAAAAACTTGTTTTTCAGCACCCTGCGGTGGCCGCTCTCGCGCATCCCTGCGCTACGCGGCACTAGGGCTTCCTGCCCGTCGCGGTATAGGGATGTACCGCCATTTTTGCTTGACGCCTCCCTGCGCCAAGCCCCTACGGGGCTGACGCGAAAATCCGCTCCCGGCGGATTTTTCAAACACGTTAAGTGTTTGAAAAATGAAGCAAAGCCCCCTTATATTACAGGGCCATGCTGTGCAGGATGCACGAATGCCGCGAGCGCAGGGAGGCGCAGGAGCGGCCGCTTTTTGCTTTGCGTGTTGAAAAAGACCACGGATGGACTTTTTCAACAACCTGCTAGTTCTCGCATGAATGAAGTATACCTGCATAATATATACTCTAACCAAGCTTGCACAGCTAACTTAACGCGATCCCCTGGTCCTTATCTCCGCCGGCGCCCCAGGCGTCATGCATAAATGATTTAATCACGACCCCCTTTCCTTGTGCCTGGGCTCGCTCGTAGACGAAGTGGGCCACGACGAGATCAAGGATTCCAAGGCCAAAGGGGCTGAACACCGTGATGCCTTTGGTTCCACGTCGCTCCGCTTTTCCCTGCAGGATCTCGCCTAACGTGCATCGTATAAAGTCCGTGTTGCCGACACGCTTGCAGGCCAAGTGCACTGAAGTGTCCGCACGACATACGTGATCGATATCATCGACGACATTGTCGGAAGATAGGATCACTTCAGGAGCAAGATCGCGAAGCGAGATATTCAGTATAGTCGCGCCAGGCAAACATGCGGAAAGATCCCCGATGTGCGGTGTCGACGCTGTCGTCGCGAAGGATACAACGGAAGATTTGCGCAAAATCACGTCATTACTATCGGTGATGCCGACCTTACGATGCGGAATGATTTTTTTGCATTCGGATACGAATCGCTCGGCCCGGGCCCGATCGATGTCGTAAACCAGGACGTCTCCCAAATCGGGGTATATCGTTGCGATGAATTTGAGAATATTAAAATTTATAACGCCGCAACCGATGAGCCCAAGGTTTTCCACCTTCTCCGCTGTATGCAGCGCATGAACGGCCGCTGCGGCGCTCGCCGCAGTTCGCTTGGCGCTGATGCCGGAGGCTTCCATGATCACCTGCGCCCTGCCGGTAGATGTAGAGTTCAGAATGGCGACGGCCGATGCGCGCTGGAGGCCTCTATTTGTATTCTCAGGGAATGAAGAGATCCATTTAATTCCCGCAATAGAAGGATCGGATCCAAGAAACGCCGGCAATGCAATAATTCTATTTTTTAAATTATTCGGGAAGCGCAGGAACACAGAGTGGGGCAGGGATGTTTTGCCCGTAGCGTGGGCCACATAGGCGGATCGAATTAAATCAATGAGGGCTCTTTCTTGGCCACGAAGAAGTTGTTCGACTTCGTGGGTCGTCAGGACGAGCAAATCCTCTTCCCGCATTATGTATCCGCCTTCCTCTCTTTCCATAAGTGTGAAACATCGCCCAATTCCTTCTCGACCCACTCATCGGAGTATATGGTGTCCAGATATCGCTCACCCCGATCGGCAAAAATTAGAACGCATGTGGCATGGGGCGGAAGGCTCTTCTTCAACCGTTCAAGCGCCATAAAGACGCCACCCGAAGACCCTCCGACCAAGATCGCTTCCCGACGCACCAGGCGACGACAACCCACCACGCAATCGAGATCCGATACGCGCACACACTGATCGATTAAGTCCGGCTCAAGAAGGGCCGGCACTACCGCGGCGCCGTGCCCCGGGATTAGCCTCTTTCCACTCACACCGCCAAAGATGACGCTGCCGACCGCGTCTACCGCGATTATCTTTGTTCCTAGTCTATGTTGCCGGACGTACTTTGCACAGCCGGAAATTGTTCCGCAAGTGCTGGTGGCACAGAACAAGTAATCGATGTTATCGCCCAGGAGGGATACGATCTCCGGAAAAGTCGTACTGTAGTGAGCATCAGGATTTGACCGGTTGGCATGCTGGTTGGGCCAGTAACTGTTTTTTATGGTGGAAAGAAGTTCATGGACGCGATCCAGCCGGCTCTGAAGGTATTCGTTTGTCTTAGGGTGTGGCTCGGTCACATATTCCAATTCCGCGCCGTACGTTTTAAGAATGCTGATGTTCTGTACCGTCGTTTTTGGATCCACTACGCAGATGAAGCGCAGTCCGAAGTACGCACATACCTGCGCCAAGCCGATACCCATATTCCCGCTACTAGACTCAATAATAACGGTATCGGGCCTTATAATCTTGGCTTCGATGGCCTTCGCGATGATGTTGTATGCGGTCCTATCCTTTACACTTCCGCCCGGATTCAAACACTCGAGCTTCGCATAAACGCTAAGAGGGGTGTCTGTTATAGCTTTAGTCAACCGAACCAAAGGAGTGTTGCCAATCACGGATAGGATACCGTCCCCTATGGCTAACATAGTGCGATTCTTTGAACTCGTCTTACTTGGTAAATCCTGGCTCGTCAGCAATGAGGCCTCCCTTTTTGATCGTTCATGAGCCATAGCGTCGGCTAAGTAGCTTTTTATTTAGCAGTAGGCAACCGGCAGCGGCTTAATTGAGGCGTCTGCAGCCGCTGTTCATCACCTCTGTGATACATAGAAATGGCATCCTATTTTATACAACAGTCGTTTGCAAGGTCTTAGTCCTACATCAAATAGTTTATAGTAACGATAATTTAAGGGCGAGGCGCGGCAACAGCCGGTAATAGCCTGCAACGGAATGGAAAAACTCCAACCTGCGTGGCTATAAATCATCGATCCGGCCTGCTTTTCTTATGGGTGACGTTGAAGGCCGGTCATGTGTGCTCCACACCGACTTGACAGAGAAGGGTTTTCATAGGATTGTTATGCAAACAGATCATCAGGATGAGCAAAGGACTTTTTGATCCGACTGCCGAGTGTTCTACGCTGGTTGAGCTACTTCACTGGCGGGCGCTTTACCAACCTGAGAGCTTGGCTTTCACCTTCCTGACGGATGGAGACGCGGAAGAGATCCATATCACGTATAGCGAGATGGATCTGAAGGCCCGTGCGATCGGTGCTTGGCTGCAGCACATGGGGGCAGCCGGAGAGCGAGTCTTGCTGCTGTATCCGCCGGGCGTGGAATACATCGCGGCGTTTTTTGGATGCCTCTATGCCGGCGTGGCAGCTGTCCCGGTTTATCCACCCAATCCGTCTCAATTGAATCGGAGCCTGCCCAGATTTAAAGCCATTGCCAACGATGTGCGACCCGCGGTTGCATTGACCACGTCATCGATGTTACCCATGATCAGTCGCTTGCTTTTGCAAGCGGCGGAGCTTGAGGACTTACGCTGGCTGGCTACTGATAAAGTAGCAGATGGTATCGAGGATAGATGGAAGCAGCCTGCGGTGACCGGGGACTCCTTAGTGCTTTTACAATACACCTCGGGCTCCACGTCTGCGCCGAAGGGCGTGATGCTCACGCACAATAATCTGTTGCACAATTCTGCCCTGATCCGCCGGTACTTTAAGCACACGTCCGAGAGCCGGGGTGTGATCTGGTTGCCGCCTTACCACGACATGGGGCTGATCGGCGGGGTGTTGCAGCCCCTCTATGCAGGATTTTCGTGCACGTTGATGTCGCCAGTGTCTTTTCTGCAGCGACCTTTCAATTGGCTCCAAGCCATCTCCCGTTACCGCGCCACCACCAGCGGGGGACCGGATTTCGCCTACGACCTTTGCGTTCGCAGGATCAGTCCCGAACAGCGCGCGACCCTCAACCTGAGCTGTTGGGAGGTAGCATTTAACGGCGCTGAGCCGATTCGTGCCGCCACTTTGGAGCGTTTCACAGCGGCTTTCGAGTGCTGTGGCTTCCGTCGAGAAGCCTTTTATCCCTGCTATGGCCTGGCCGAGGCAACCCTCATCGTTTCCGGAGGCGAAAAGGAAGCCTCTCCGGTTTTCCGTACATTTCAAAGCGAAGCCCTGACGCAAAAGCGGGTAGTCGAAGTCTCTGCCGAACAGGAGGGTGCGCAAACATTGGTGGGGTGTGGTCAGGCCTTGCAGGACCAAAGGATTGTAATCGCCGACCCGCAAACCTTAACCCCGTGCCAGCCGGGCCGGGTAGGAGAGATTTGGGTGCACGGCCCGAGCGTTGCGCAAGGGTACTGGAATCGGCCCGAGGAGACGGAGCAGGCCTTCCAGGCGTCGTTAGCGCCGACCGGGGAGGGGCCTTTTCTCCGTACTGGCGATCTGGGATTTTTAAAGGACGGGGAGCTGTTCGTCGTCGGTCGGCTTAAGGATTTGATCATTATTGCGGGCCGCAACCTTTATCCCCAAGATATCGAGCAGACGGTGGAACAAAGCCATCCGGCGTTACGACCCGGCTGCGGGGCGACATTCTCCATAAACGCGAGCGGCGAAGAGCGCCTGGTAGTCGTGCAGGAACTGGAACGGCACCACCGCGATATAGACCTGGATGCGGTGGTGCGGGCCATTCGGCGGGCGGTAGCGGAATATCACGATGTGCAGGTTCATAACGTGGCGTTGCTCAAGACCGGTAGGATTCCCAAGACCTCCAGTGGTAAGATTCAACGCCATGCGTGCCGAGCCGCTTTTTTAGCCGGAAACCTGGAACTGGTGGAAGGGCAATGACGTTACAATGTGACCAAAATAATGGAGCGAAGCCTCAAACCGCCGACGCTATTCGAGCGTGGTTGGTTTCGAAGCTCTCCGAGATACTCCAAGTAACACCCGATTCCATCGATCTTCGCGAGCCCTTCACCAGCTATGGTCTGGGTTCGCTTCAGGCGGTCAGCATTTCAGGGGAATTGGGAGATTGGCTTGGACGTAAACTTTCTCCCACCCTGGTATACGATTATCCCAACGTAGAAGCCATGGCCCGCCATTTGGCGGAAGAATTCGACGTTGCCGATTCCACGTCCGCACGCGGGTGGTCGGAAACCGAGCCGATCGCCATCATCGGCATGGGCTGCCGCTTTCCCGGGGCCAGGGATCCGGAAGATTTCTGGCAACTGCTGCGCGATGGTGTGGATGCCATCACGGAGATTCCCAAGGAGCGCTGGGACCTGCGTGCTTTCTACGACCCAAACCCCGAGATATCGGGCAAAATGAATACGCGCTGGGGCGGCTTCCTGGACCAGGTGGATCAGTTTGACCCCCGTTTCTTCAGCATTTCGCCGCGCGAGACCGAGAACATTGATCCGCAGCAACGGTTACTCTTGGAGGTAAGTTGGGAGGCTTTGGAAAGCGCGGGACACGCGCCTGACAAACTCTCTGGCAGCCAGTGCGGCGCGTTTATCGGCATCAGCACCAGCGACTATTCCCGACTGTATTTCGATGATTTCGCTCGGATCAACGCCTACACCGGCACCGGCAATGCGCACAGTATTGCCGCCAACCGCCTGTCATACGTATTGGACCTGCGTGGACCGAGTATGGCAATCGACACCGCCTGTTCCTCGTCCCTGGTCGCGGTTCACTTGGCGTGCCAGAGTTTGCGCAGCGGTGAGTGCGACCTGGCGCTGGCGGGAGGGGTGAACTTGATCCTGTCGCCGGAGTTGAACATCGCCTTCTCGCAGGCACGGATGATGTCTCCCGATGGCCGCTGCAAGACCTTCGATGCAGATGCTGACGGCTATGTGCGGGGAGAGGGCTGCGGCATTGTGGTGCTCAAGCGTTTATCCGACGCGCTTAGAGATGCAGACCCGATCCTGGCTTTGCTGCGGGGTTCGGCGGTCAACCAGGATGGCCGCAGCAATGGGCTGACGGCGCCGAACGGCCCCGCGCAGGAGGCAGTCATCCGTCAGGCCTTGCAGAACGCGAAGGTGGCGCCGGCTGAAATCAGTTATATCGAAGCCCACGGCACCGGCACTCCCCTTGGCGACCCGATCGAGTTCGAGTCTCTAAAAGCAGTATTGATGCGACATCGTCCGCAAGGACAGCTGTGTGCAATAGGCTCGGTCAAGACCAACATCGGACACACAGAAGCCGCAGCCGGGATCGCGGGTCTCATCAAGGTGGTGTTGGCTTTACAGCACGAAGAGATACCGCCACATCTGCACCTTAAAAAGCCTAATCCACATATTTCTCTGGAAGGCAGCTCATTTCTAATCCCGACTGAGCGACAGCCTTGGCCGCGAGGCGAAGGGCGCCGGATTGCCGGCGTGAGTTCGTTTGGTTTCGGCGGCACCAACGCGCACGTAGTGCTGGAGGAAGCCCCTCCGCTTAAACCCGTCCGCCGCGATTTCGAACGCGCCCTGCACATATTGACCCTGTCGGCGCACAGTGAGAATGCTCTGAAGGAGCTGGCGCGCCGTTACGAAAAATTCTTAGCGATTCATCGCCAGGCTTCGGTCGCGGACGTGTGTTTCACCGCCAACGTGGGACGCTCACACTTCCTCCACCGTCTTGCAGTCGCGGCCGGCTCTTCAGCGCAATTACGCGAGCGCCTGGCTGCCTTTGTTTCCGGACGCGACACACAGGGATTGCACGTGGGACAGGCACGCAACCGCGAGCGGCCCAAAGTGGCATTCTTGTTCACCGGCCAAGGATCGCAGTACCCCGGCATGGCACGAACGCTGTATGAAACGCAACCGACCTTCCGGAAGTGGCTCGACCGGTGCGATCAGATTCTGCGCCCCTGCCTGGAGCAGCCGCTGCTTAAAGTGCTCTATCCCCCACCCGAGGCTTCCACGCCGCTTAACGAAACGGCCTACGCACAACCGGCCTTGTTTGCGGTGGAATATGCGCTCGCGCAACTGTGGCGGTCGTGGGGCATTGAGCCTGCGGTGGTGTTGGGGCACAGCGTCGGCGAATATGTCGCGGCCTGTATCGCAGGCGCGTTCAGTCTCGAACAAGGCCTCAAGCTGATAGCGGAGCGCGGCCGGCTCATGCAAGCCTTGCCGCAGAAAGGCGAGATGGCGGCGGTATTCGCCGACGAGGAGCGTGTGGCTGCTGCGCTTTCAACTTACCATGGCCGCCTGGCAATTGCCGCCAGCAACGGTCCCGCCAATACCGTGATTAGCGGCGAGCGCGAGGCATTGCAGGCGGTGCGCCAACGCCTGGAGTCGGAAGGGATATCCGCCCGCCGGTTGAAGGTGTCCCACGCTTTTCATTCGCCGCTGATGGATCCCATGCTCGATGAATTCGAGCGGACGGCAGGGGAGATGAAATTCGAAGCGTTACAAATACGCCTGCTTTCCAATCTGACCGGCCGCATGCTAAAGCCCGGGGAAACGCTTAATGCCGGCTATTGGCGTCGCCATGCGCGCGCGCCGGTCAAGTTTTGGGCAAGTATGCAGGCGCTGGCGGAGGAGGGTTACGATACATTCATCGAAGTCGGTCCCGCCGCGACGCTGCTCGCGCTGGGGAGGGATTGTCTGCCGCAACACGGCGGCACGTGGCTGCCGTGCTTGAAGAAGGACCAGGACGACTGGCGTGTGCTTTTAGACAGTGTTGCCGCCCTGTATATTAAAGGCGCGGATCTGGACTGGGAGGGATTTCATCGTGATTATGCGCGCCGTCGAATGCCGCTGCCGACCTATCCCTTTGAACGAGAGCGTTGCTGGATAGAGGCGGCGGAGGCAGATGCGGTTTCCCGCCGGCAGCGAGTGCCACGGGTGACAGGCGGCACGCAGACAAATCCGCTTTTGGGCGCGTATACGAAACTGGCTAATCCGGCAGGAAGCCACATTTGGGAGATCGAGTTGGACAAGCAGCGCTTCTCTTACCTAGGCGATCATCGCGTGCAGGACATCGCCGTGGTGCCTGTTGCCGTATACATCGAGCTGGCGGAAGCCGCTACCGCCGAAGTCTTCGGGGACGGGCCTCACGTTCTGACGGAGTTGGAGTTCAAGAAAGTGCTTTTCTTGCCCGACGAGGGTTCGCAGATGGTGCAAATGGTCTTTTCTCCAGGCGCCGGCGGCGAAACGAATTTCGGCTGCTACAGCCATCCGGGCGGGGCACAGCAGCAGTGGACGCTCCACGCGACGGGAAAGATTCGTCACCAATCCGGAATGGCTTGATCTCCATACGGCAGAATAACTAAACGTAGAGTAACAAAAAAATAACAGGAGGAGTGACGAGGGTATGCGTTTTGGCTTGATCTTTTTCTCGAGCAGTGAAGCCGCTGTCGGCGGGGACAAATATCATCTGCTATTCGAAAGCGCGAAGTTCGCAGATCGTGCCGGCTTTTCGTCTGTGTGGATCCCGGAACGTCATTTCACAAAAGACGGGTGGCTCTATCCAAACCCTGCTGTATTGCAGGCTGCACTGGCGCGGGAAACCAGACAAATTCGCCTGCTGGCAGGCAGTGTCGTGATGCCGTTGCACGATCCGATCAGGGTCGCCGAAGAGTGGGCGATGGTTGATAACCTGTCCGGTGGCAGGGTGGGGCTTTCCTGTGCCTCCGGTTGGCACCCCAATGATTTCGTGTTCTTTCCGGAGAGATACGCGAACCGCCACGAAGAGATGTTTCGAGGCATCGCTGTGCTGCAGAAACTGTGGCGAGGCGAATCGATCGCGGTCAAAGGCGGGGTGGGGAAACTGGTTGAGATCAGGATCTATCCCACGCCGATTCAGCCGAAGTTGCCTATTTGGATTACCGCCGCCGGTAGTCCACAAACCTTTGCAAAGGCCGGTGAGATCGGCGCCAACGTGCTGACGCATATGTTCAATCAGACCGTAGACGAATTGGCGCAGAAGATTAAGCTCTATCGCGACTCGCTCGCGCAGCACGGACATGACCCTGACGCGGGAGAAGTGTCGTTGATGCTGCATACGTTTGTCGACGATCATTTTGATATTCTCCACGATCGGATCGAGGGGAGTTTTTGTCAATATCTCAAGTCCGCCTCGTATCTCCTTGACGCGATTGCCTATCACAGAGGCAAGCGCGTGGATCTCGCCACACTGTCGGAAACAGACATCGATGACTATGTACACTTCGTGTTCGACCGTCTGCTTTCGGAAAGAAGGGTTCTGTTCGGGACTCCGGAGATATGCCTCGAAACGATTACGCGATTGCAAGCAATCGGGGTCACCGAGATCGCCTGTCAATTAGACTTTGGCGTGGATGTGGATCTTGTGCTGAAAAGCCTGCCCCACTTAAATCGACTAAGAGAGCAGTGCCAATCCGATTTATTCATTCGGCGTTCCGTTACCCGCGCGCATAACGGTTCTATGGATGTCGTTCAACCGGCGGAGGCTCCCACGCAACCACCCCCGAGCCTTTCAGAGCCCGGAGCGCGCGCGCACCAGAAGGACCGACTAGAGGATATTCGGGCTCGCTGTGTGTGGGAGGTGCCCGCCCAGGAGTTCTACAACGGACTACGTGACTGGGGCATTCACTTTGGTTCTACGCTGCGTGGGATCGAGCGCTTGTGGCGAGGCGATGGCGAGGCTTTGGGATTGGTACGGCTCGCCTTCACACTGCAACCGGAATCCCATTTATACCAGTTCCATCCCGCCTTCCTGGATGCTTGTTTCCAGGTACTGATAGCGGCGCTACCGGCCGAGACCATGTCCCAAAACGGAAAATCGCTTTACCTGCCGGCAGGTCTGCGCAGCGTGCAGATCCATCGTCGGCCCGGCACGAAGGTTTGGAGTCACGCGCAGCTGCGCGCCGGCCGCGGCGGGAAGGTGGATGTGTTTGAAGGAGATGTGCGGCTTTTCGACGAGGATGGAAAGATACTGTTAGAGGCCATCGGCATGCGGTTACAGCAGACTGAACGTGTCGCGCCGCCGCGAAAGATGCAACCGGAGCTTGCCAACTTGTTTTATGAACTACAATGGCAGCCCAAAGCTTTATCGGACAACGGGCAGCCTTCACCGGCCGTTCAGCCGGCCTACCCTGGGATCTGGCTGATCTTTGCCGACAAATGTGGCGTCGGCGGTGCGTTGGCGAAACTGTTGGAAACCCAGGGCGGGAAGTGTGTTCTCGTCTCTCCGGGTGATGCTTACGAACGTTTAGACCAAGCGCACTTCCGGATACGCCCCGAGCGACCCGAAGACATGGGGCGGTTGTTCGAGGCAATCCGTGAACCGAACCACGCCTGCCGTGGCGTCGTTCACCTCTGGAGCCTTGATGTTCCTTCGGAAGAAATCACACCGAACTTCCGGCAGACGGCGCAAGCCTTGGGTTGCGGCAGTGCGTTATCCCTGGTCCAGGTGTTGGCCCGGCTTGATTGGCAAGCGTTGCCACGGCTATGGCTCGTCACGCAGGGAGCGCAGCCGGCAGGTGTAATGAATCACCCCGTTGCTGTGAACCAGTCGCCAATCTGGGGGTTCGGCAGGAGCTGCTCGATAGAACATCCGGAGCTCTGGGGAGGGCTCGTCGATGTGGATCCCGCGGGAACGACAGACGATACCGCCGCGCAGTTGCAGAACATCCTCTATCAACAAGGGGATGAGGATCAAATTGCACTGCGCAAAGGAACTCCGTTGGTGGCCCGGCTTGTCCGCTGCAAAGCCCCCGTTCAACCCGATGTTACTTTGCGACCTGACGGTAGCTATCTCGTGACGGGCGGCCTCGACGGCGTCGGATTCGAGGTCGCGCGCTGGATGGTTGCAAAGGGGGCGAGACACCTTATTCTTCTCGGACGCAAGCAGCTTCCGCCCCGGGAGAGCTGGGACAAGCTGGAAAAAGACAGCCCTTGGCCGGAGCGTATTGCAAGACTGAAAGATTTGGAAAAGGGGGGTGCAAAGGTCGAATATTTCTCGGTGGATGTAGCGGACGAGACGGGCCTGGGTAATTTTTTCGCGGAATTACATTCATCCACTCGTCCGGCGATCCGCGGGATTATGCACGCCGCCTCGGTGTGGGAAAACCAGGAAGGCAAATCTCTCGTTCGCGCTCTGCTCCACCTCGATGCCTCCGCCTTCGAGCAGGTATTTCGACCGAAGGTAACGGGTAGTTGGCTTCTACAGCGCCATCTCTCTCATATCGAGTATGATTTTATGGTTTTCTTTTCGTCCGCCGCTTCTATTTGCGGCTCCGCAGGTCAAGCCAATTACGCGGCGGCGGGAGCGTTTCTCGACGCCCTTGCCCATCGGTTACGCGCCGAGGGCAAGCCCGCGTTGAGTATCAACTGGGGGGCCATTTCCGGGGCAGGCTTCGGGGCTTCTTCCGAGGGCCTCAAGGTCCATGAATTCTGGGAAAGCCAGGGCATCCAGCGAATCGCCGTGAGTCACGTCCTTGACACTCTCAACCTGGTTCTGTTTGAGGGGAGGCCCCAGGTTGGCGTGATGAAGATAGATTGGAACGCGTTAAGAAACTCATTCCCGCAGATCGCCCGGATGCCATGGGCGCGCGATCTATTCCAGCAATCATCCGATGATGGGATGGAACGCGCGGACCTAAATGGCGGCAGCGAGTTTGAACGTACATTGCTTTCGACGCAGGAGTCTCAAAGAGCGGGCCTCATGCAGGCGTACCTGTGCGATACCATCTCCAGATCTCTGAGGTTGCCCGCCTCAAAACTGGACGTAGATCAACCGGTAACGAACCTTGGACTCGATTCTCTCATTGCTTTGGAGTTGAGAAACAGAATCCAAGTCGACATGGGGGTACGCGTTCCGATCGTTAAACTCCTCCACGGTCCGAGCATCGCGGAGCTCGCCACTTATCTCTCCGAGCTTTTTGGTGCGGAGCATTCGCATGCAAGACCTTCCATGCCCTCCACGCAAACGGCTCCGGTCGACCCGAAAGAAAGCGCGCGCGCGCAAGCCGAGGTCGAGAAGATGTCGGACGAGGAGGTGGATGTCTTACTCAACAAGCTAATGGCGTCCAAGACAAGTAACGTATGAACGACGTCCTCAAACCCGCGGCGGAACTATCACCCGCGGATAAACGCAAGTTACTCGCGCAACTCCTGGCAGAACGTATAGACGAGGAAGAACGCAGCTTTCCGCTATCTTACGGTCAAAAAGCGCTTTGGTTTTTCCACCAGCTTGTGCCTGACACTTCAGCCTACAATGTTGCGAGCGCCATGCGAATCAAGGGAAGACTTAACCTCGCGGTATTGCGATCCACTATACAAGCTCTGGTCGATCGCCATCCCGGCCTCAGAACGACTTTTTCGCTCAATGAAGGTGGTGAGCCGGTTCAGACCGTTCACGCTAAAAGCTCCTTTAGTTACATAGAGAATAACGTCGCGGCATGGCCCTGGGAGGACTTGTATCGCGGTCTTGTCGATGAGGCTCATCGGCCGTTTGATCTGGAGCGAGGCCCCTTATTGAGGGTGAACCTGTACGTTCAGTCACCGGAAGATTTTATCCTCTTATTGGTGATGAACCATATCGTCGTCGACTTTTGGTCCATGTCGGTTTTGATGCAGGAGTTTGTTTCCATATACGAAGCGAAAAACAGCGGCTTGGAGCCGGCCCTTCCGGCTTTGCCCGCGCAGTTCAAGGACTACGTCGAGTGGGAACGGGCGCTGTTGGCGGACAGGGAAGGCGAAGCGCTCTTCAAGTACTGGCAGGAGCAATTGAGCGGCGAGCTGCCGGTGTTAAAGTTTCCATCCAGCCGGCGGCGTCCGGCCTCCCTCGCGGATCGTGGCGGCGTTTTCATTTACAAGATGGACAAGCATACAACCAAGCCGTTGCGGGCGCTTGCGGCTGCGGAAGGATCGACGCTTTTTATGGTTCTGTTAGCGGCCTTCCAGGTCCTTCTTTATCGCCATACAGGTCAAGAACTGATCCCGGTAGGGTCCCCGGTAGCCGGCCGAAGCCTGGCGAAATTCGAAAGTGTTGTGGGCTATTTCGTCAACACGATTGTCCTAAAGACAAGCCTTAACGAAGGGCTGACATTTAGGGCGTTTCTCGCGCAGGTGCGTCATACCGCATTGGACGCATTTGCCCATCAAGACTATCCATTTCCGGCCTTGGTCGAGCGCCTGCATCCCAGCCGGCATGCTAATTACTCGGCCTTATTTCAAGTCATGTTCAACCACGTCCAACCGCGAAGTTTCGAACAGTCAGGAGCGGCACGGATCTTTTTAGGAGACGCCGGAGGACGGATGCATTTTGGCGGACTCCATATGGAGTCGTTTTCGCTCGAGCAGCGGGCCGCCCATTTTGACTTGACGCTGACCACCTATGAGGTGGAGGACGTCATTTCCGCTCAATGGCAATACAACGCCGGTTTGTTCGATGTCGCAGATGTTTCTAGATTGGCGGCCTGTTTCCATACGCTCCTCAAGGGCATCATTGCCGATCCAGGCCGGAGTATTATGGAATTACCGTTGTTGACGAAACAGGAAAAGCATCGGTTACTCGCCGAATGGAATAATAAGGTCGGCGAAGTTCCCCATCAGTGTTTTCATGAACTATTTGAGGCGCAGGCGGCGCGCGCGCCGGACAACATCGCTGTCGCCTCGGAAACACAAGCGTTAAGCTACGGGGAACTCAATGCAAGGGCCAACCGGCTTGCTCGAATTCTGGTGGAACGACAAGTGGGTCCGGATGTAGTCGTCGCCCTATTTTCGCGGCGCGGCGTCGATCTCCTGACCGCAATATTGGCGATTTTCAAAGCGGGCGGCGCGTATCTGCCCATTGACCCAATTTATCCCGCGCAGCGCATAACGCAGATGCTGGCGCACAGCGGTGTCCGGCTTGTCCTGGCAGAAAGCGCTCTCGTTCCCGCCCTTTCGGAAGTGTTATCCGGCATTTCGTCGGGCGAGAGGCCGGTCGTGCTGACGATTGAGGGCCTCCTACGGGAGAATCAATTGTCGGAAAACCTGCCTCCCAAGTCCAGGCTCGAGCACCTTGCTTACGTCATTTACACGTCCGGTTCCACCGGAATGCCCAAAGGAGCGATGATCGAGCAGCGGGGAATGCTGAATCATTTGTGCGCAAAGATATCCGAGTTGGAGCTGACCGTTGCCGATGTTATCGCGCAAACGGCGTCTCAATGCTTCGACATCTCGGTGTGGCAATATCTGGCGGCATTGCTCGTGGGAGGCCAGACCCACATCGTTGACGGAGACACGGCCGCGGATCCGCTGCGCCTGCTCCGGTATGTCGATGATAAGGGCATCTCCATTCTTGAAAGTGTTCCTTCTTTGATTGCAGAGATGCTCCGGGGCTTGGCGGTTTCGGGAGTCAATCGTCCTCGTCTTCAGAGCCTGCGCTGGTTTCTCGCGACCGGCGAAGATTTGCCGCCGGAGCTATGTCGCCTATGGTTCAGCTACTATCCGCATAAGCCTCTCCTTAACGCCTACGGGCCGACCGAATGCTCGGATGACGTAACTCATCATCGCATCCTGCAGGCCCCGGATGAAGACCTGGTCCGTATGCCCATTGGCCGCCCCATCGCGAATATGCAGGTTTACGTATTGGACAAATGCCTTGAGCCCGTACCGATTGGAGTGCCGGGCGAATTATACGTGGGCGGGCCGGGTGTCGGGCGCGGGTACCTTAACGACCCGGATCGAACCGCCGCCGCCTTCATTGCCGATCCATTTTCACAAGAGTCGAACGGCCATCTATACAAGACGGGCGACTGGGCCCGGGTTCTCGATGATGGGGCACTTGAATTCCTGGGTCGCGTGGATTCGCAAGTCAAGGTGCGCGGGCACCGTATCGAGCTTCAAGAGATAGAAAGCGTCCTCGCGCGGCAAGCGAACGTAGGCGAAGTCGTCGTCGTGGCGATAGGAACGTCCCCCGACGCCAATCGTCTCATCGCCTACATTGTTGCAAAGGTGAAGCCGGCGCCGACCGTCAACGAACTGCGCAGCGCTCTTAAGGAGAGATTACCCCACTACATGGTGCCTTCGGCCTTCGTCTTCCTGGAAACTTTACCGCGCGGCGCTACCGGAAAGATCGACCGAGACGCATTGCCGGCCCCGGATGGCGTCCGGCCCGAGCTGGACGCCACTTTCGTGAGCCCTCGTACCGATAGCGAAAAACGCTTGACGGAACTGTGGGCGAACCTTTTGAATATGGAGCGGGTAGGCGTGTTCGACAATTTCTTCGAACTCGGCGGTCACTCGCTACTAGCCATTCAGCTTCTGTTCCGCGTGCGGGATATTTTTCAAAAGGACATATCCGTACGTGGTTTCTTCGAGAATCCAACTGTGGCGGGCCTTGCCGAATTGATCGGCGATTCAACCCAACAAAAGACCGCCGGCGCAAGCATAACGAGTGTTGCAAACCTGAAAGCCGACGTGATTTTGGATCCGGCAATCACACCGCAGACTTTCTCTGCGCCGGCTGCGAAGGGATCCGGTAAGACGTTGATCACCGGTGCGACCGGATTTCTAGGGTCACATTTGCTGTTTGAACTGCTTAACGAGACCGAGGCGGATCTGTACTGCCTCGTTCGCACCCAAAGTCCGCAAGAAGGTATGCAAAAAATACAGCGAAGCCTGAAATCCTATGGGCTTGTTCATGGGAAGCTCAAACGGCGCGTTCACATTATAGCGGGAGACCTGGCCAAGCCTCTGTTGGGCCAATCGCCTGAACAGTTTTTCTCCCTCGCCGGTCAAATCGACACTATTTACCATAGTGGCGCCTCGGTCAGCTTCGTGCTTCCCTATCAGGCGCTGAAGGCCACGAACGTTTTAGGAACAGAGGAAGTTCTAAGGCTTGCGTGTCACGGACATGCCAAATCCCTGCACTACGTTTCGAGTCTCGCCGTCTGCCCGTTGACAGGCGGCCCCGATAACGTGGTTCGCGAGGACGATGATATCAAACGGGTGGAACACGTGCTGGGCGGCTACGCGCAGAGCAAATGGGTGGCTGAAGGACTGGTCACTATCGCTCAGTCGAGAGGGTTGCCGGTGACGGTCTATCGGCCCGGGATGATCAGCGGCCATAGCAGGACAGGGGTATGGAATGCAAACGATTTCATGTCGGCGATTTTGAAGGGATGTATGCAATTAGGCGCCGCCCCGATCCTGAGCACCCCAATCGAAATGACACCCGTGGATTATGTCAGCGCGGCGATTGTCGCCATCTCCAGGCAGCGCCATTTACAGGGCAAGGTGTTTCATCTCTCGAACCCGCGCGTCATCGAAACCAGAGAGCTTGTCGCGTGGATAAACGCCCGCGGATACCCGCTTCGTCAGATTTCATTCGAACACTGGCTTGCCAGCCTATTCTCTCTTGGCGGGGAGCTCCGAAACAACGCCCTTTATCCCTTTGTCTCTCTCATGTGCGAGCTGAATAGCGAGATACGAAACTCGATAGGCCTTGCTCTTTCTGAAATAAGGATGCCTCGATACGACTGCACTAACACCGTGAGAGCGCTCGAAGATACGTCCATCCGGTGCCCGGCGATGGATGAAAACCTGTTTGACATATACCTGTCTTATCTCATTAAAGAACAGCTTTTAGATGGGGCGGCAGGTGGGCGATAAACGCGCGCAGTTTCACAATCATAGTTAACGGCCAAGGATAAACAGATGTTTACAGACGCGGTAGTCCAGTTTGTCGAGAGAAGTTTCTTGGTTCTTAGTGGAAATAATAGCGCGGTTCCTCGCATCAAGGCGGCGGGAGTGGCCGCAGGACAGAAGGTCGAGACGACCGTAGATTCCGAAGCGGCAAGGTATTATTTGAAACGCGAGAGGCTACCTTCATACGGAGATCAGAAACTCTACGCACGGGTCGATGCGCTGCGCCCGGAGTCCGGCTCGTTTGCTATTTCACGCGATTATCTCGCGCAAGTGGCAAAGGCGTTTTCGCCTGACGTCGCGGCTTTGCATTTGGCCGAGCATCTGTTTAGAAGCGAGCTCAACCGTCATTTCCAGTCGGCATTGCAAGAACAGTTTACGAGCCTAAAAGCCTTAAAGGCCAAAGGAGGCAATGCGCCGCTGCCGGCCGGACGTTATCTCGTATTATTTCTACCGGGCATGCACTACAAGAGCTTTCCACAGACGGGCGCTGATTTTTCCAAGCCGCGACAGATTCTTACGCAAATGGGGTTAAAAAATGCCTTGGTTGAAACTGACGAGAATGGAACAGTGGAAGGGAACGCGATATTAATTGCGGAAAACATCCGCAAGCACTCGCGCGGATCTGCAAATATTATTCTAGTAAGCGCCAGCAAGTCAGGCCCGGAAACCGCACACGCCCTAGGCCTGGTGCTTGGCGCGCGCGCGACCGAGCATGTCAAGGCATGGATTAACATCGGTGGGTTACTGCAAGGAACCTATCTGGCGGATTGGGCTTTGCGTTGGCCGAAGCGATGGTTTGTTCAGCTCTTATTTGCATTCAAAGGATGGGGCACTCAGGGTGCCGGAAGCTTGACGACCGCGAGAAGCCGCGAGCGCTTTTGCCGATGGCAAATTCCCAAGCATATTTTGGTAATCAATTATGTCGGTCTCCCTCTTTCCGGTCATATTACCAAGAGGGCGCAGAACAATTATCGAGCTCTGCGAATCCACGGTCCGAATGATGGTCTGTCTCTGCTCAGTGATGAGCTGGTCCCGGATGCAATTACCGTAGTCGAACTGGGGCTGGATCACTATTATCTAAGTCCTGAAATCGATATGAAAGCCGCGGCTTTGGCTTATACGGTGATCGACCATCTCGAAGTCTCAAACTCAGTTCAAGAAATGGGGTAACCAATGCAGAAACCGAATACTTTCAGTGCGGTGATGCTTAAGAATGCGGCGCTGCACGCAAACAAGATCCCGTTTTCATTCGTTATACTCGCGGCGCGGTTGCGCCGGCATCTTAAACTGAAAGTGATGATCGTAACATCCCTTCTGATAACGATTTTTGGATCCTTTCTAGTAATTGAACGCTGGCCATTGCTGCCGGTTACGATCTATCAGGAGACCTGGCTGGATCGTGCGATTCCATTTACGCCGATTGCCGCGTGGCCCTATTTATCCCTCTGGCTGTATCTCGCATTCGCGGGGTTGATGCTCGTGAAGAGGAAGGACCTTTGGCGCTGTTGCTGGATCATGGCGGGTATGGGATTGATCGGGAATATCGTGTTTCTGATTCATCCAACTTCAGTCCCGGTACGTCCCGCGATTCCGGTTCAACCCTATGCCTTTATTATTGCCAACGACCAGACAGGCAATGCGTGTCCCTCATTACACGTCGCCTTTACGCTATTTGCCGCAGTCATGATACATGACTGGCTGGTTCGCTTTCGGAGAAACGTCATCCTGCGCAGTGTCGCCTGGACATGGGCATTGATAATTATACTTTCTACGATTGCAATTCGACAGCACCTGGCAATCGATGTCGTCTGGGGCGCGGTGCTGGGACTGGTCGGAGGCATGGCGTGGTATATTAGTCGGTCAGAAATTTTTAATACCAAATCGATTGAGAGACAATCTTCCGGTTGGAACGGAGAGGGCAATGCCGAAGAAATCTACGGCGAAACAAGCCACCAGCAAACTGCAAAAGCGGAAGTCCTGATGGCCGCAGGCAAAACGGCTGCGGAAGCACCTAAGTAGTCTGACGAACTAAATGTGTTTGCATACCGTATTACATAACTATTCGATCCCTTAAGCACCCTTTGAACA